>NZ_BAAGVN010000013.1:0-91383 GCF_054780855.1 Pseudaeromonas pectinilytica | reverse complement strand
CTGGAACGTCCCGCTGGAGCCCATTGCAAAAAAAGTGGCGCAATACAACGAAGGCAAGTAGGTCGATTTAGCGGCGCTTACACTGGGACGCGCATAAAGCCGCGCGCCCCATAACTAAAATGTTATGCATATTTAAGGAGATAGCTGGTGACCGAAGATAAAATCAAAGAAATTCTTGATATGCTAAATACTTTGAATGAATATTTCCTTTCTCTGCCTGATGATATGTTGCTTGATATTGATCCAAGGGATAATGAATCATTGGAAAGAGGATTGATTTTTATTAAAGAATTCAATGATAGCCTATCGCAATTTGCTAGCGGTTCAAACAGGATTGAGTTGCAGATAAAAAAATATTTTTCTATCAACCCAGAAGAAGATGATGTAGAAAAAGAAATTACGCAAGATAGAAAAAATAAACGTATTATCAAAGAGCTAGATGATTCCATTTCCCATACATTAGATGAAAACTTTACATACAAACGACCGTATGGATTTATTCTTCAAGACTCTGCATATAAAGGGTTGAAAACATGGAAAAATCTCTATTCTCATGTATTGAAAGAACTTAAGGCGTATGATCCTCAACGTTTTTCAAAATTACCAGAAGAAAAGAAATTTATTAGCAAGCGAGGAAATCCTCTTTTTTCAAGGAAGAACGATGAATTAAGAGTAGGTGAAAGATTTGGTCTAGATTTTTATGTAGAAGTGAATTTATCTGCTAATCATATAAAAAACACCATAATCGACTTATTAGGTTATTTTGGAATAAATTACAAAGAGATGAAAATTTATCTCAGGGAAGATAGAGATGCTTAACATACTTAAAAATCAAATGTGCATAACAAGGCGCTCCACCGGACGGCAATTCCGCTGCGCTTCATTGCCGCCGGTGAGCTTGGTTGTTATGTAGGTCATTATGCCCAGAGAAATATCAGAATCGGAAAGAGCTGCGGGAAGGTTAATCTTAGCTATCCAAAAAGAATGGGGGCTTGAATTGGGCGAGCCTGAAGCTGAGCAAAGTGAGTTGGTAATGGGCCGAGCGCACGAATTGCTACAAGCCCGTAATGCGGTTTCTATGCTGAGTGTTCTTGGTTCAAAATCAGTTGCAGAATTTCTAGGCGAAAGCTGGCTGCAATCTCATAAAGGGGTAAAGCCTTCAATTTGTGAATTGGAATCAGCAATGAAAAATGAACGTGCATAACAAATAGTTTAAGTCGTTCGCTTCGCTCACTGGGACGCGCATAAAGCCGCGCGCCCCATAACTAAAATGTTAAGTTATCTAGAGAGTTGGTATGTTAATCAACAAAATCACAATTAGCTTTTTTGTTTTATGTCTAACTGTTTTATCTAGCTATTCAATTTTTGCCGAAGATTCAGAATCAGCCTTATACCAAGCTTATGAAAACCATCAAAGTGGTTTGCAGATTCAAGGTGGCGGGATCGTTATAGAAATACTGCCTGATGATAATGAAGGTTCGCGACATCAGCGTTTCATATTACGCCTTGCAACAGGGCAAACTCTATTGATTGCGCATAATATAGACTTGGCACAGAAAATCGATAATCTCAAATTAGGTGATACAGTCGAGTTCTATGGTGAATACGAATGGAACAGTGAAGGTGGCGTAGTTCATTGGACGCACCATGATCCACAAGGTGGTCATTTAGCTGGTTGGCTCAAATATAACGGCCAGACATATCAGTAAAAACGTTACACATAATGAACAAAGTAAAACTTAACAAATAGTTTAAGTCGTTCGCTTCGCTCACTGGGACGCGCATAAAGCCGCGCGCCCCATAACTAAAATGTTATGTGTAAACATATATGAAAACTCAGTTCCTATATCATCCAGAAAATGATGCATATATTGCATCTGAAATTATCGAGGCTATAAAATTTCATCAATCGCATTCTTTGCAAGGCATGAGAATTGGAGATATTAATGCATTGGGTGACGATCTGTTCGAAGCAATCAAGAACTGTGATGTATTGATATTACTCATAGGCACTACCTTCGAGAAAATTGCACCGATAGTATGGATGAATGCGCTTCAGCATCAAAGGCCAATAGTTGGCATTGATATTCATACTATTCCTGACGAATGGGGTGAAACCAGAAAGAAGGGTGGTGCATTCAATACTGATGGAACCTTTGTGGGTGGTAAGAAGGCCGAGATCTTTAAGATCTATGATCTGCCAAAGGAACAAGATGGTATTTCATACATTAAGAACAATATTGAAATGTGGTGTGAAAAAGCAATTGAGCATGTTAGATCAAACTATGGAATCACATAACCAGTGCATCTTACCGGACTTGGGTAAACTGTCACCTTTTTCGCGCTGCGCTGCAAAAAAGCCGCCAGTTCACCCAAGCCGCAAATGCAGGCGTTATGCGGTAAAAACAGACGGATTGTGAGTCTTTAAAAGGATTTTGTTATGTTTTTGTTTACTCGAATGGGATGGCTTGTTCCAGTTTTATGGTTATCTGCTGTTTGCGTGGCATCTCAAGTTCCAGCCGGTTGGTTTTTTGAAAACATCCCACAGTTATCAGGAGTAGCGGCCATCTTTATTTTGGCTGCAATTCTCTCTACCCCGTTAGTGCTTATTGCAGGTTTGATTTTAAACAAAAACAAAGTGCAACGCACCATAGTAAGATATGGAAAGAAGAAAATAGTAAGCTGGGGCACTCACACTTTCTATTTCCTGCCAATTGAATATTGGGCTTGGCTTATTCCTGTGTTCACCATTTTATCCTGGGCCATTTGTTCATTCGTATGAACTCCCCCCATTAAATTGCCAACGCATATTACTCCGTATCAGCATGTAGCAAAACAAAAAGTGAATAAACTGAAAAACGCATAACCAATAGTTTAAGTCGTTCGCTTCGCTCACTGGGACGCGCCTAAAGCCGCGCGCCCCATAACTAAAATGTTGGGCAGGTGTTCCTGCGGCAGGCTGTCGCACTTAGAATTCAGAAGGTAGAAGAATGGAAGCAAGGTTCTACATTGAAGCGGGGCAGCCTAAAGTCATGATCGACGGAGAGTGGAATGCGCTTTCATTGTTCTTGGAGTCGGACTCTTCCTTTTCTGAAGCTGTAAGGCATATCGAACTAAAAAAGCAGCGGCGATGGATAGGCAACACCTCAGTGCTTCATCTCGTTTCTGGGAGTAAATTTGAAGTTTCTACAGAACTTGATCTAGAGCTAAAGAAAGTAGATATATACCAAAATCAACTACTAGCCTTAATTGGCGCTTGGCGTGAGTTTGAGAAAAAAAGGGAGCCTCATGTCGTCAACGTATAACAATCGCTATTCAGCGGATTTGGGCAGGCGTTGAGCTGCACGTGCTCGTTTGCAGTGTTTTCGGGCCGTCGGCAGGTTTATTTCGCTTGCAGGGTCAAAAGCGTGGTTGTTGGGTTTCGTGGCAAATAGCCAGTGCGGTGTAGCAGCCCAACAAAGTGTTCAAATTCGCCCCTATGGGGCAGGCAGGGCGGGAGCACACTTTGTTGATCTTTTAACCAAAGAATAACTGAGCCCGATAATAGTCATTCCAGCCGGCTCTTTTTAGCTTGTTTCTCTGACTTCGAGCACCACAATTGCTCTGTTTTACGATATTCAATACGAACCGCCGGAATAGCGCCATATTCTCGACCGCATCCTCCATCGCTATCCTGGAGGCATCCTCGTTAAACACCACATCAAGAATGTAATGCTGGCTGTTCTCGATCCGCCAATGCTGACGAATATAGTGCCCGAGCAACTTGTGCTTGGGGGATAACGAGCTGACATAGTAGGAGGTATCTACCGTTCCTTTTCCGTTAGCGCTGCGGTGACGCTCAACGGCTATGAAGCTGCGGATTGTCGGCCATTTCTCCGCCAGATCTGGCAGTAATTTTGCTTTTAATTGAAACACATAGCGTTCTTCCTGGCGGCCATGTCCACTCTCTTTGTGCTCGACGACAATCTTCTCTTTCTGGGCGTCAAACAGTGATTGAAATTGCGATTGAACCGCTTGATACAGCTTCGGTTGATTCTTTTTTACCTGTACCACTACATGAGCCTTCTTCTCGCTGATTTTCTCCAGAGTCTCGCGTTGACAATGCAACGCATCGAGTGTCACAACGGCTCCTTTTAGCTCAAGAATGTCCAGCATCTCTTTGACGGTTTCGATTTCCCCCTTCTTGTTAGGGGTTGCTTTCTGGCTTAACACCAGCCCATTTTCGGTATCGTAGGCTGTGACCAACTGCAGCGCATCCTTGGTATCACCCCGAAAGGAGTTGCGTAGCACCTTGCCGTCAAAGGCAATGATGGGTTTGCCCTGATAAGTGCGCTGTTCATTGACCCAGCACAGCAACGCTTCAAGCAAGGTATCGATGACAATGCAGCGCAGAATGCGGGCAACCGTGTGACGACGGGGGATGCCATTGGCAAAGGGGCGATGCTGACGGAGCCAATCGACTTTTGAATCGCCATAGGTTTCGATGTCATTCCAGCCCTCGGCACCACTCATGATGGCACTGATGACAAGGAACATGACATCAACGAGATCATGTTTACGATTGATATCAGAGCGAGTTTCTTCGACAAGGGTAAGGTGTTCAATCAACGTCATAGCGCAAGCCTCCTGCATGGAGACGCGATTAGATCACTGACGATCTGCCTGTTCAAATTTCATTAACAAAGTGCGATCCCGCCCTGATGGGGCAGGGAAGCTTCCATTGGCGACTGATTCTCCGAAAGGTATATCAACTTGAAAAGTATCAACTTAGCAGTTGCACTGGCCACGTACCTTATTTCAGCAATGGCGTTCACGCAAACACGAGAGGACACATGTGCGCCAGACGATTACGAGGCAGTGAAACAACATCTGAAGATCAACGAATTCGCACCGAGACAGGATGGCGGCAATGTTATTTCTGCCTCCTGCCGAATTTGGCCGTATAAGACCAATCAGCTTCTGGCAACATTCGCCTACGACGAGGGCGTCGAATATGAAAAGCGATTGGAAGTCCTGATTCTTGATAAAAGGACAAAGAACGTGATCAGTAGTTTCCGTAGCGATATTGGTGAAGACGCGGTTACAGAAGTAGGCGAGGACAGCCTCAAACTCGACACTGCACGATATAAGCTAGGCGAAAACGTAAGAGCATTCGGCATCAGATTTACGAGTTCTGCGCGCGGCGCTAGCTGCGGAGAAGGATACTGGGGCAATGAACTTACTCTGTTTGTCCCCGAGGGAAATAACCTACGACCTGTTGCCGCGCTGAATTTGTATCAACAACGGTGGCAGGGCTGACGCATCAGTGTTTATACTTTGAACAACCCCATACATTCGAACAAATATTGTTCATTCAGACAGCAGAGCCTGCGCTTGTTGGCCATGCTTAGATTACGTGATTTGTTTTGCTTCAGCATGTTCAGTATCCACTGCCTGATGACCGCTAAGTTTTCCCCAGCGAAGCCCGCTCTGGCCTGAAGTTGATCCTCTCCGAACGCAATATCTAAAGTCCAGTGCAGCAGATTTTCTACCGACCAGTGCGCTCGGGTTGCCTTCAGCGCTGAGGTGGCATCCAACGCTCGGCTACTTATATAAAATCTCACGAAATCATAGCCTTTGCCATTTTCAATTCGCTCAGCCTGCACGGCTATGATCGTCTTCGCTTTCCACTGCTGGCAAACTGGCATGCTTTCATCAACCATCAGAACCCAACAACGTCGATGCTCTTTTCGCCCATGTTCTGAGTCAAATTGTTCAGTAAAGCCGTGCCCCGAAACATCGGTTTCATTCTTATCCCAATACGCTTGGAACTGTTCTTTTACTTCAGTATTGAGGCTAGGTTGGTTGTCTTTCACTGCAAGCAGGTAATCACCCGACTTTTTGAGGATGGTGTCGGCGATTTTTACCTGTGTACCCATCGCATCAATACTGACTAAACACCCTTTTAATTCAAGAAGTTGGAGTAGCTCAGGTATTGCCGTGATCTCGTTAGATTTGTCAGCGACTTTTTGCTGGCCAACACACATCCCCAGCTCAGTTGACCAGACATTGACCATATGAACAGCGTTGGCACCTCGCCCTTTAGCGGTAGCACGAAGAGCTTTACCATCAACCGCTAGTTGGCCAACCAGCTTATCATCGCCCATGATGTCGCCGATCCACGCTTGAAAAATGGATTTCAGACTGGCGGGAGGCAGAGTGGCAAAAATGCGGTTGAATGTGTCGTGTGATGGAATGCCGCCAGGCAAGCTCAACCAGCGCCGGAACCATGGCTCTCGCTCTTGAGCAAACAAGGTAATCTCGCTCCAAGTATCAAAACCGCACATCATGGCGCAGATGGCCATGAAAACAACCTCTGACAAGATATGCGAGCACTTGGCCTGATTGCGTGGGTCTGGAATTGATTCAAGGTAGTCGAGCAAAGACTTCTGGGCCATAAAAATAAACAGTTAGTTAAGATCTCGACTATTTACAGCTTGGCAACGCAAGGTACAATTAAAATCGTACTTGGCGCCGCTCAACTGATCGATGCTTGATCAACTAGCGCAAAGAATGATCATGCGTCGGCCCTGACAACGGTGGCTTGAAGGTTGCCCGGCAGCGGCATCCCATGCTCTCTGGGAAGACGCCATGCTTACAGTCAGCATGGGCAAAAACAGTACAAATGGTTTTTTCGACTTGGTGGTTACCGCAAAGATCACTGTGAATTCGATTGAGGCATCCACCCGAAACCTTAAAGACCGCACAGAGCGGTACACTTTGCGGTACGACGGCAAGTATTACAAAAAAGGCAAGTCTGTCCCATGGTGGCTTGAGATCTAATCCACTTAGGCTACATGAGTGTTATGCCCAACAAATAGTTTAAGTCGTTCGCTTCGCTCACTGGGACGCGCAAAAAACACGCGCGCCCCATAACTAAAATGTTAGCGGTTATTTAGCATGCACAATGACGCCAAAGGTCGAGAAATACTTGAAGGGTCCATGGTGAGAATCATCGATCCGGATGAGCAATGGTTCAACTATCTAGCTAGTGATGCATATGCAATTCTTCAGGCTGCCTGCAAAGCGCCACTCAAGGTCGCCTATCTCGACGATGACGCAACCGTATCACTAGAGCTGCCGCCCACCCTTGAGTCAGACGGCGACTACGTATCCAACAGCATTACATTAAAAGCTAGCGAGGTGCTTCTAGTTGAAGGCAACCGCTAACAATGCGCTCAACGCTGCTCACTTCGTTCGCCGGATGTCCAAAAGCTACGCTTTTGGCCGCCAGTTAGCTTAATCGTTAGAGGTTAATGTGAAAATTCGCACAATCATTGTCACTCTTAGCCTGCTGCTGGTCGGGAGTAATATCTTTTGGCTATACAGAACGGTCGACTCTGCAGTCACTCGATCATATATGGAACAAGAGCTTTATGAGCTGAACGGCTCTAATACTCAAGCAATTGGCATGCTGAAAGAAGCGCTTGCTGGAAAAACCAAACAAAACGTACAGGCCATGGCAGCTAAATTCACAGACCTGCAACCGTTTGAAAAAGATGGCTGCTTGTGGTTCGGCTGGTATGGGTTCAAATTCTCAAAATCAGAAATATTTGTAGATATAGCTCCGACTCAAGAAAGCCAAAATAAACCAGTCTGCGAACCAGACCTCTAACAAATAGTTTAAGTCGTTCGCTTCGCTCACTGGCAGGGCGGGATCGCACTTTGTTAATGAAATTTGAACAGGCAGATCGTCTGTGATCTAATCGCGTCTCCATGCAGGAGGCACGCGCTATGACGTTGATTGAACACCTTACCCTTGTCGAAGAAACTCGCTCTGAGATCAATCGTAAACATAACCTGGTTGATGTCATGTTCCTTGTCATCAGTGCCATCATGAGTGGTGCCGAGGGCTGGAATGACATCGAAACCTATGGCGATTCAAAGATCGATTGGCTCCTGTTCAAAACAATCAATTACTGGCTAGCCGAAGCAGGCGTCATGATGTCCCAATGCACCTTGGTTGTGGCGTGGTTGACCAGGCAGCAGTTCCCCTGCGGCATTTCCTAGATTAGTTCAGACACGAGAATTTTTAACCAACGAATCAGTTGGGAAGACATAACCCGCTTATACGCACCTTCCCTTGCTTATCGACCCAGATGGTCAGAGAGCCGCATTGTACCAAGACTTGATGGTACTGCTGCCACTTGCTGAACTTGTGTTAGGATTTGCCCATCTGGTGCTCCCAGTAGTAAGCCTAAGAGAACAGATCACCAAACTGCGGGATAGTTCCCTGATTTGAGCAACAACGCCCCTTTCCCCACAAAAAATCCGGCGTACTGATCGACTGGATCTGTCCTAACGTCTCCAGCAGCATTAAGCGAATGCTGGTTTCAAGAGCAAACTCACACAACTCTGCACTGCTATCGTGATGAGCAAAATGGTGCTCGTTAACGTCTCCCTTCCTTGCCTGCAGCCGCGCATCGCAGCTGGGGCAACGACATGCACACGCCAATCCTCTTGGCACATCCTCAATGCTGACGATCTTTCGATCCGCTTCTCTGATCGCAAATGGAATCTTGTTAAATGCCGCCACCACATCCCCCTCGACGCTATTTATTCGCTGGATAAATCAGCAGATAAGAGCCGCATGAGGCAGTTTTATCATCAAGCTCACATTAAGTCATCATTTTGATTGCGTGACTTGTTCGTTATGATAGGTTAAGTCTCTATTGAACATATCTGACCGTAACCGCATGCAGGTTTTAGACGAGCTTCCCTATGCCCAGCGTGAGCGCTTGGCGTATATCGATTTTTGCCTCAACTACTTTGGCTCTATCACCCGTGCTGCGCTGATAGAGCGCTTCGGTATTGGCCCTGCGGCTGCGACCCGTGACTTCGGGGCCTACAAGGAGTTTTGTGCGGGCAACCTGGTGTTGCGTCCTCAAAACAAGGTCTATGAGCGGACGCCTGCATTCAAACCTTTGTTTGACCATGAGCCTACCGCCGCGCTCTCTTGTCTGGCTTTTGGCTTTGGGAATGGCATCACGCAACCCCAGTTGCCGAATGCGCGTTGCCTGGCACCGCAGCAACTGATCCAGCCCAAGACCGAAATATTGTCCGCTCTAATGCGGGCCATTCATCTACAAAAAGCCATCAGTTGCAGCTATGTATCGCTCTCGTCCGGGCGAACGCAACGTGAGCTGGTGCCCCACAGCTTGGCCAATGATGGTCATCGCTGGCATGTCCGGGCCTTTGATCGGCTCCGGCAAGCGTTCCGTGATTTTTCCTGTTCACGCTTTGAAACTGTCTCGCTGTTAAACGATGTTCCGCCGGAAAAAGAGACTCGCGAGTTTGATCATCAGTGGAACCGAATTGTCGATTTGGAGTTGATCCCGCATCCTGCGATTGCCTATCCCGAGGCCATAGCGATGGACTATGGCATGGTCGATGGTCAGCGCTGTGTGCAGATCCGCGCTGCGTTGGCGGGCTATCTGCTCAACTACTGGAATGTGGACTGTTCACCGGAGCACAGCTTGCCAGCTGAGCGTCATCCACTGGCCTTGAACAATCAGGCCACCTTGTATGGCGTTGAGAATCTGGTGCTGGCTCCAGGCTATAAAAATCAATGATCTCTGTAACGAAGCAATTGCACTAGATATGCGACAATGCGTCGGCAAACAAATGAATGAGTAAGAAATGAACGAGCAGTCTTTGTTAATAACGCTTGGCTTTAAATTTGGTAAGAATGGCGCCCATTCTGCCAGAAGCATGATGCTGGCCGAGCTAAGCACCCTGTTGGCCGCTCGCCCCCTCGATGCTACGCGAGCCGATTATCAGCAAGACGTGGAGCAATTTAATCTGCTGCATAAAAGCAGTGACAATGCTCGTAAGCTGACATTCCGCCATCTGGTTGATCTCTACGGTATGTCGCCCGATATCCCGCTGTTTCGCGTGTTTCGCCAGCTTTGGGAGCTCTCCGAAGAGGCGCAGCCGTTGTTGGCGTTGCAGCTGGCCCTGGTGCGAGATCCCCTGTTACGCCTGAGCTGGCCTTTAATTCTGGGGCTACAACCCGGTGAGCCTCTGGCGCGGGAGCAAGTTGAAGCGTGTCTCTCGCAAGAGGATCCCACCCGTTTCAGCCCAGCCTCTTTGAAGTCTTTTGCTCAGAACATCAACGGCAGCTGGACTCAAGCCGGTTTTCTGCAAGGCAAGACCCGGAAGGTTCGTTCCGAGCCCAAGGTCAATTATGTCAACGCGGCGTTTGCACTCTTCCTGGGGCACTGTGAAGGGCTCTCCGGACAAGGTCTGTTCAACACCCCCTGGTTTGCGCTGTTGCAACAAGACAAGGCCGTGGGTTATGAGCTGGCCTACATGGCCTCACTGCATGGGGTGATTACCTATAAGCAGGCTAGCGGTGTGGTTGAAGTCCGCTTTCCTAACTGGTCAATAACGGAGTGATAGCCATGGGCGACCGACTGTCAAAACTCATTCAGCGCTTCACCACCTATATTTCGGTGCCGTGGCGCTCCGTGCTCTCTGCCGAAGAGCGCGCCGTATTCGTGGTCTATCACAAGGAAGACGAGCTCAAGCTCCGGGCGCGGGTCTGTGAATTTGAAATCGCCGCAACCCAGCATGGCCACCGCTGGCAACTGCTGGACATCACCAATGGCTTTGCGCAGTGGATGGGTGAGCAGGACTACAAAGAGGCCTATTTCGACGACCCGGAGCTGCTATTGGCGAACTATGAGTTTTTTGCCGAAGAGCTGGCCCAGCGCCTGCGTGCTGAGATCGATCCAACGCTCGGTAGCAATGACATCGTCGCCATCCTCGGCACCGGTACCCTGTTTGGCTTTGCCTCCGTATCCGATCTCATCAAGACCTTGTCGCCTGCGGTCAAGGGCAAGCTACTGGTGTTTTTCCCCGGGGAGTACCACGACAACAATTTCAGTCTTTTGGACGCCAAAGATGGTTGGGGTTACCACGCCACCGCCATCTGCCACCATAACGAATAAGGACAGAGCACATGCTTAACCGTGAGATTTACGTCAGCGATCCGTTGCAATCCGAACTGGCTAACAACGGGGTTGCCGTGGTCAATGATGACCAAAGCGCCGAGTCGTTTGCCACTCTGCGCTATGAGCTGAAAACCTTCGTCTGTGACGGAGCCTATGAAGATGGCATGCAGAAGATCCTCAATGCCTACCTCAGCAAGCTCGAAGCCAAGGTGGAGCAATCCGGCGTCTGGATCAGTGGTTTCTACGGTTCGGGTAAATCTCACCTGGCTAAGATGTTGCGTACATTCTGGACTAACCAGCGTTTTGCCGATGGCTCCGATGCCCTGGGGCTGGCCGAGCTGCCAACCACCATCCGCGAGCAATTTGCCAAGCTAGAGCAGATCTCCAAAGGCTATCCTGGCCTGCATGCGGCCTCGGGTACCCTGGGGGCGGGGATGAAAGGCGATGTCCGCCTGGCATTCTTGTCCATCATTTTTAAATCCGTTGGCCTGCCGGAGCAGTACCATCTGGCACGGTTTGTCATGTGGTTGAACGCCGAAGGTGTGTTGCCGCAGGTGAAAGAGTACGTGCGCTTGCATGCCAAAGTTGCGGGTGAACAAGACGCCTGGCAAAAAGAGCTGCGCAATATCTATGTCTCGCCCATTCTGGCGGCGGCCTTGTTACAGGTCTTTCCGGATCTGGCGCCGTCGACTGCCGAAGTGAGCAAAGCGCTGCACGCCCAATTCCCCAACGTGGCCACCATTACCAATGATGAGATGGTCGATGCGGTGATGGATGCCCTGGCACGCGATGGTGAACTGCCTTTGACCCTCATCGTGCTGGATGAAGTGCAACAGTTTGTTGGTAGCGATGAAGATCGGGCCCATGTGGTGCAAGAGGTTATCGAAACCTGCTGTAAAGACAGTGCCTTCAAATCCAAGATGCTGTTTGTCGCCACAGGGCAAAGTGCCCTGAGCGATACCCCTAATCTGCAACGCCTGATGGGCCGCTTTGTGGTGAAGGTGCAACTGGCCGATACCGATGTGGATGCGGTCATCCGTAAGGTGATCTTGCAGAAAAAAGAGAGCGCCAAGCCGATGATCGACTCCCTGATCCAGACCAATCTGGGTGAGGTCACGCGCCATCTGCGCGGCTCCAAATTTGAGCATCAACGGGATGATGAGAAGTGGATGGTGGCTGACTATCCGCTGCTGCCGGTGCGCCGTCGCTTCTGGGAACGATTGCTGCCTGCACTGGATAAGACCGGCACCGGCTCACAGCTGCGTAACCAGTTGCGCATTACCCATGAGGCGACACGCTATGGCGCTGAACGCCCGCTGGGCTGTGTTATTCCGGCCGATTTTATCTATGACCAGATCGTCAATGACCTGGTCAACAGCGGCGTGGTGGGGCAGGAGATCTATGCCGAAATCGGCAAGCTCAAAGATGGCTCCCCCGAGCAGGTATTGCAGGGGCGAGTGCTGTCACTGATCTTGATGATCAGCAAACTACCCAGCGAAATTGACTATGGCATTCACGCCACAGCCGAAACCCTGGCCGATCTGCTGATTGAAGATCTGAATACCGAAAAACATGAGCTGCGGCCACGAGTGAATGACGCCCTGCAGGCGTTGGAGCAGGCGTCGCTGATCATGGCCGTGCAGTCGGCGGGCGGCGTGGAATATCGCCTGCAAACCGCTGAAAGCCAGCAGTGGTATGAGATGTTCCGCCAGCAACAGTCCGAGCTGCGTGCCGATCCGGCCCGTCTGGATGGCTTGCGCAACCAGCTGATCCACAATCTGGTGCGTAAGCTGGTCAGTCAGGTGCGCTTAACCCAAGGCAACGTGGCCGAGGGCCGTACCCTGAATGTGGCGTTTGATGATGAGTTGCCCAACGATGCCCAAGAAAAGCTCTATGTCTGGGCACCGGTCTTGTCCGAGAGCCGCCTAAAAGATCTGGCCCGCGCCGACAGCGCCGATAATGGCACCCTCTATCTCTATATCCCATCGGATCGTAAGAGTGCCTTGAATGCAGCGATTGTGGACAAACGCGCTGCCGAGATGACCTTAGAGGTCAAGCAGAATGAAATCAGAACCGAGGCTGGCAAAGAGGCTCGCACTGCAATGCAGTCCAGCCTTCGCAATGCCGAAGCGGAGGTCAAACGCCTGACCGCCGAGATGGAGGCCCTGATGTGGCTGCGTCTCTCTGGTGGCAGTGAGGTGGGCGGTGACACCCTGGCCGATCAGCTGCAAGAAGGGGCCAAAACAGCCTGCATTCGCCTCTATCGCAACTTTGATATGGCCGATCACAAGGGGTGGGCGACTGTCTACCAACGTGCCAGCCGGGAAGGGGGGGAAAATGCCCTCGAAGCGGTGGAGCACCAGGGTGAGGCGGATGCCCATCCAGTTTGCCGTGAGATCAAAAAATTCATCGGCCTGATGAAGACCGGTGCCGAAATCCGTGACCACTTCGGCAAAGCCCCTTATGGCTGGTCACGGGATGCCATCGACGGTGCCTTGTTTGCCATGCTGGCCGCGGGGGTCTTGAAGGCCACCGACAGCAAGTTCAATGCTACCGATGCTCGCAGCCTGGATCGCGCGCAGGTCGGGCAGACCCAGTTCCGTCCTGAAACCGTGACTATCTCCAAGGTGCAACTGCTTAAGGTGCGTGGCCTGATCAATGGCCTGGACGTCTCCTGCAATGGCGGTGAAGAGAGCAGCAAGCTTAACGAGGCATTGCTCAATGCCAAGGCGTTGGCGCGTAAACTCGGTGGCGAACCTCCCTTGCCGGTGCCGCCCTCAACCCAGCTGCTCGATGAGCTGATGGCCCTCTCCGGTAATGATCAACTGCTGGCGGTACACGACAAAAAAGATCAGCTCAGTGCCGACTACGCCAGCTGGAAAGCCCAGCTGGAGCTGGTGGCCGAGCGCAATGAGCAGTGGCGTAATCTGCAAACCCTGATGCACTACTGCCGCGATCTGGCGATCCACAAGGTGCTGGAGCAAGAAATCGCCGCACTTAAGGCGGGCCGCACCCTGCTGGCCAATCCGTCACCGGTCAGCCCCTTGCTCACCCAAGCTCTGGATGCCCTGCGGGATGCCATCATGTCCCACTGCAGCCGTTATGAGCAGTGTTACCACGACTGCTACCGTGATCTGGAAGCCGATCCCAGCTGGATCAAACTCTCCGCCGAGCAGCAAAAGGAATTGCTCGCCAAGCATCGCATCGGCGAGCTGCCAAAACTGCATCTGGGTAGCCAAGAGCAGGTACAGGCCTCGTTGGATAACTGCTCCTGGCAGGGGTGGAATGACCGGATTGCGGCACTGCCATCCTACTTTGATCTGGCCTTAAGCGACGCCGTTAGCCTGCTCAAGCCGAAAACGCGCAATATCTCGGCGCCCAAGACGGTGATTGAAACCGATGAGGATTTAAAAGCGTGGCTCGCCCAAGTGGAGCAGATGGTGCGCGCCGAGCTGGCCCAAGGTAATCCGGTCCGCGTCAGTTAAGTCGACAGACAGGTAGGGCAGCACGCCCTACCTGTTATGCCGCTTACGCGGCCTCTGTGACCGGATCCATTGTAACCGAATCCATGAGGGTACCAGCCGCCGCCCGGCGCAGTGCCTGCACCAACAGATAAAGAGTTCATCGCCATGAGACAAGCCCTGGATAAGACCCTGCGTAGCCAGTTGGAAAACGCCGTCCTCACCGCCCGTGAGATCACCGAAACCGCCTGCCGCGAAGAGATTGAACGCTTAGGCATTGGCGATGCCAGCGTACCGGCCTTTTTAAATGAGGCGCAGCGCAAGCTGCGTAACCGACTGCGCGCCCATGCCCGTCAGTTGGGGGATAAGCTGCATGCCAATGGGGAACAAGAGACCGCCCATCTGCAGGCTGAGATGGCCTATGAGCAGTGGCATCGCATGTTGTTTGCCCGCTTTTTGGAGCAAAACAACCTGTTGATGTACGACGCCCATACCCCGGTGACCCTCGATGAGTGCGCCGAGCTGGCCGATGAAGAGCCCGATTGCGCCAGCGGCTGGGAGTTGGCGGGGCGCCTGGCGGCCAAGATGCTGCCCCAGGTATTTCGTATCGACTCGCCGGTGCTGGAGGTGCGGCTGGCGATCAACCATCAGCGCACCCTCGAAGGGCTGATCAATAGCCTCGCGCCTGCGGTCTTCCAGGCCCAAGACAGCCTGGGCTGGTGTTATCAGTTCTGGCAAACCAAGCGTAAAAAAGAGGTGAACGACTCAGGCGTGCCGATTGGTGCCGATGAACTGAGCCCGGTCACCCAGCTCTTTACCGAACCCTATATGGTCTCATTCCTCTTGGATAACGCCCTGGGTGCTTGGTGGGCCAAGCGCCGGTTAACGCAAGATCACCTGCGCCATGCCAGCAGCGAGCAAGAGCTGCGCGAGCGCGCCGCCATCGACAGCGTGCCGCTCTCTTACCTGCGCTTTGTCAAAGTCAGCGATGCACAAGGCGAGATCTGGCAACCGGCAGGTGGCTGGTATGACGCTTGGCCCTCTGAGATCAGTGAGCTAAAAGCCCTGGATCCGTGCTGCGGTTCGGGCCACTTTTTGGTGGCGCTGTTTCTAATGCTGGTGCCGATGCGTATGCACCTAGAAAGCATCGATGCCCGCACCGCCATTGAGCGGGTACTCTCCCAAAACCTGAATGGCTTGGAGCTGGATGGCCGCTGCATCGAAATTGCCGCCTTTGCTCTGGCGCTGGAAGCCTGGCGCTTCCCCGATGCCGGTGGTTATCGCACTCTGCCTGCTTTGCAGCTGGCTTGCTCCGGCCAAGATGTCGAGGCGGCAAGCCTGGAGTGGCAGCAACTGGCCAAGCAAAACCCGCAGCTGGAGACGGCGCTCAGCTGGCTCAAACGCCAGTTTAAGGACGCACCCGTGTTGGGGAGTCTGATCGATATCCAGCGTGCCCCCTATGAAGGCAAAACCCAAGGTGCCCCGGCCCCCTGGCAGCAACTGCTCGATGCCCAGGCGCAAAGCGACAGTGAGAGCAAAGAGACACAAGTGGCCGCTCAGGGCTTGGCCCTGGCTGCCAAGCTGCTAGCCGGTCGTTACCATCTAGTGGCTACCAATGTGCCCTATTTGGGGCGCGGTAAGCAGTGCGCCGTGCTGCAGGATTTTTGTGAAAACTACTACCCGGAAGCCAAAGCCGATCTGGCCACCGCATTTTTGGAGCGTTGCCTGGACTTTAATCCTCAGGGTGGCAGTTCGACGATTGTGTTGCCACAAAACTGGCTGTTTTTAACCAGCTATAAGAAGTTCCGCGAAAAATTATTAACCGAGCAGAGCTGGAATCTATTAGCTCGTCTTGGCCCACGAGCTTTTGAAACTATTTCCGGAGAGGTGGTGCAGGCGATATTAATTACCCTAAGCAAAGGTGTGGCACCTAAAGAGGCGTTGCTGCGCGGGGTGGATGTGTCTGAGTTTAAAACTGCAGCAGAGAAAGCTGAGTTTGTATCAAAAAATAGACTTGAATGTATACAGCAGTCGGTTCAGTTAAGTAATCCTGATATGAGAATATCATTCAAAGGAATTATGGATGAAGATCTTCTCGAGAATTATGCAAGTAGTATTGAAGGACTGACGACTGGCGACATGCCCCGCTTTGTCCAGCTTTTCTGGGAAAAATATTTTTTCAATGGTGGATGGGTTCCATATATGGGGGGCGTGACAAGCAAATCATTTTTTGGCGGTAGAGAACAGTCATTGAAATGGGATGGCGGTCAGGGTGTGCTGCGTTATTTCCCTACAGCGCATAACTTTCCTAGTGAGTATATGAATGGGCATAAAATACTAGGGAAGAAAGGAATTCGAATTGCTCAAATGGGACAGTTTTCACCAACAATTACCTACGGCGAAGTGTTTGATAAGAATTCGGCGAATTTAGTGGCTCACGAATCAGATGAGCAAATAAATGCTGCGCTTTGGTGTTTTATTGAGGATGATGGTTTTTATAATAAAGTTAAGGATATCGACCAGGCATTGAAAGTAACCAATGCAAGTTTCTTGAAAATTGAGTTTGATAAAAACTACTGGAGCTCAGTTGCAAAGATAAAATATCCGCATGGATTACCAAAACCCTATACCAATGACCCAACTCAATGGATTTTCCATGGCCACCCTTGTGCCTCGGTGATTTGGGATGACACCAGCAAATGGACCAAAGAGGGGCCGGTTCGCTTTGATGACACCGTGCTGCAGGTGGCGGTAGCGCGCCTGCTGGGTTATCAGTGGCCAGCCGAGCTGGACGAGGCGATGGAGCTGGCCGATGAGCAGCGCGAGCTGGTGCGGCAGGCCGCCAAGCTAAATATCTATGCCGATGAAGATGGCATCGTCTGTTTGCCTGCGGTGCGCGGTGAAGCCCCGGCCCATACTCGCTTGGAAAAGCTGCTGGTGGCGGCTTACGAGGATGACTGGAAGGCCGGTGCCCTGGATAAGCTGCTCGCCGCCGTGGGCAGCAAGAGCCTGGATCTCTGGCTGCGCGATAAGTTCTTCGAGCAGCACTGCAAGCTGTTCCAGCACAGACCCTTTATTTGGCATATCTGGGATGGCCTTAAAGACGGCTTTGCCGCCCTGGTTAACTACCACAATCTTGACCGCGCGGGGCTGGAGCGCCTGATCTACACCTACCTTGGCGATTGGATCCGCATTCAGGAGCAGGGCGTCAAAGAGCAGCGTGATGGTGCCGAAGAGCGCCTCACCGCCGCTAAAAACCTGCAACAGCGCCTGGAGGCCATTTTGGCCGGTGAAAAGGGGCTGGATATTTTTGTGCGCTGGAAATCCCCAGCTGAGCAGCCCATCGGTTGGGAGCCGGATCTCAATGATGGCGTGCGCCTGAATATCCGCCCCTTCCTCAAAGCGGCCGATGTTGGTAAAAAAGGCGCCGGTATCCTGCGCTTTAAACCGAATATCAATTGGAACAAGGATCGCGGTAACGATGTGGAATCCGCCCCCTGGTACACCCTAGGCCTGCAATACGGCGAAAAAGAGGGCGCCCGCATCAATGACCACTACCTGTCGCTCGCCAAAAAACGCGAAGCGAGACAACAAGCCGCTGAAACCAAAATCTAAGGATGGATTGGATATATGTCTAAAAAAATCACTGGTGCCGAATATCCATTGAGCAAAATTTTTAGCTCGGATTTTCACTATGAAATTCCACCTTATCAGCGGCCCTATGCCTGGACGACTGAACAAGCTGGCGAACTGTTTGATGATCTTTATGATTTTTATCAGAATGAGCGTGAGGATAGCTATTTTCTGGGTAGTATCGTCCTTATCAAAGAAGAGAACCTTCCCCACTCATATGTCATCGATGGTCAACAGCGGTTAACAACGCTGACGATCTTCATTGCGGCCTTGACCTCGCTGTTAAGCGGCAGCGATCGTGATGAGTGCCTGACCTATGTCATGGAGCCTGGTAAGCGTCTACAAGGCATTGAAGCCAAGCCACGATTGAAACTTCGCCCTCGAGATAAGGACTTTTTCACCGAGACAGTGCAAAGCCTCAAGTTTGATGCCTTAGCCGCCAAACCTGATGCGGCGTTAGAAAATGAGTCACAAAAGCACATTAAAAATAACTCTGCTCTGTTACTAAATCGGCTGAAAAATAACTTTGCGACCCAAGAGCAACTACTGGAATTCGGCATATTTTTAATGACACGCTGCTTTTTGGTGGTGGTATCAACGCCAAGTCAACAATCTGCGTTTCGGGTCTTTTCCGTACTGAACAATCGAGGCCTCGATTTACTGCCTAGCGACATCATCAAGGCGGAGGCAATAGGTAAGATATCTGAGTCAAAAAGAGATAGCTTCAATGACCGATGGGAAGAGATTGAAGTTGATACCGGCCGCGATGGACTCAATGATCTGCTTGGTTTTATTCGAATGATTTACGCCAAGAGCAAGGCAAAGCGTTCTTTGCTCGAAGAGTTTAAGGAGCATGTTTTATCAAAATCAATATCAGCCGAATCATTAATTGATGATGTGATAGAGCCTTATGCTCAGGCGTATATGAAGGCCAAGTTCTCCTGTTACGAGTCCAGCCACAATGCTGGGGAGATCAATGCGCTCTTCAACTGGTTAAATCGTATTGATAACGCAGATTGGTTGCCTGTAGCCATAAGCTATTTAGAGCGATATGGTGACGATCATGGTGCAATTTTGACATTCATTCGAGATTTGGAGTGTCTAGCAGCTCAAATGCATATCACTGCTGCCAATATCAATCAGCGAATTGAACGCTATGCCGAAGTATTGAATGAGATCGAGCAGAGTAACGGCCCTGCCATTGAGAGCATAAAACTCAAAACTGGTGAGAAACGTGACTTTGCAGAGGTAATAAGCAGTGATGTCTATTTTCTGACTGCGAAAAGAAGAAACTATTTGTTATTGCGGGTGGACTCTTTCTTGAGTGATGGCGCTGCGAGTTATAACTATAACGTGCTGACTATTGAACATGTCTTGCCACAAACTGTGGCCTCGGGTTCAGAGTGGGAGAGTTGGTGGCCGAGATCATTGGATCGTGAGTATTGGTTGCATAAGCTGGGTAACCTGGTGCCATTAACAAGAACAAAGAACTCTGCTGCATCGAATTACAATTTTGATAAAAAGAAAGTCAGTTATTTCACCGGTAGATCGGGTGTGAGTTCTTATGTTCTTACCTCACAGGTTTTGGGAGAGGCTCAGTGGACGCCTGACATAGTTGAAAATCGGCAAAAAATGCTTGTGAACGTCTGTAAACAGAATTGGAATTTGCATTAGTATGCAGCCTCTGCAGTCGTACATTAGTTTCAATGCCCGCGAGAAAGAGAGGACGCCATGATCCACAGCTTAAGTACAGATAATGTCGGACCCTCCGCCCAGATGTCGCTGACCTTTGGTCAGCGGCTTAATCTGCTAACTGGCGACAACGGGCTAGGTAAGAGCTTTCTGCTGGATATCGTCTGGTGGTCGCTAACCCGTAAATGGCCTGCCGAAATCAACCCCAAACTCACCGCAGGCAAAAAGGCGCTGCCTGCAGCCGAAGGGGAAGCGCGCATCAGCTTCTCGTTTACTGGCAAGAGTAAAGTGGAGCAGTACGACAGCAGCTATGTGCGGCGCGAGCAGAGCTGGACCGGGCGTTCGGGCCGTCCAGCGAATCCTGGTTTGGTGCTCTATGCCATGGCTGATGGCAGTTTTGCGGTGTGGGATCCGCATCGCAACTACTGGCGCACCCAAGGCGATCTGGATATTCAAGAGCGATTGCCCGCCTATGTCTTAAGCCCCAGCGAGGTGTGGGATGGACTGGCCAGTGGTGAGAGCACCTGGTTGTGCAATGGCCTGATCCGCGATCTGGCCAGTTGGCAAAAAGAAAAAGGGGCTGCCTTCAAGCATCTGAAGGCGGTGCTCCAGGCGCTTTCCCCGACGCCTGACGAGCTCCTCACATTAGGCGACCTGACCCGGATCAGCCTGGATGATGCGCGCGATATGCCCACCATCCGGATGCCGTATCAAAAGGATGTTCCCGTGGTACATGCCTCCTCGGGCATGCGCCGCATCCTGGCCCTGGCTTATCTGCTGGTTTGGGCCTGGCAGGAGCATCAGCAAGCCGCCAAGCAGCTCGGTGAGCCGGTCACGCCGCAGATCACCTTTCTGGTCGACGAGATTGAGTCCCACCTGCACCCCAGTTGGCAACGCAGCATAGTGCCCACGCTGCTGACCGTGATGGCACAGTTGGATAAGCACGCCAAGGTGCAGCTGATCACTGCAACCCACTCGCCTTTGGTGATGGCTTCCGTCGAACCATTGTTTGATGACAATCAGGATGCTTGGTTTGATCTGGATCTTTGCCAAGGCAAAGTGGAGCTCACTCAGCGTGATTTCGAAAAACAGGGCGATGTAGTCAATTGGCTGACCAGCGAGGCCTTCGATCTGCCCAGTGGGCGACCCAAAGAATACGAACAGCTGATCGATAAGGCTTCGGCACTCTTGGCGCAACCGGCTCCCGATTCCCAGGAGTTAGCTGCCATGTATCAGAAATTGCTACTCGCGTTAAAACCGACCGATGAGTTTTTGTTTCGCTGGCGCGCCATCTGCGATAAGAAGGGTTGGTTGTCATGATCCCGGTACAACTGCAACCCGAGCCTGCTGATTTTAATGCCGAGGTTCGCCAAAAAGGGCGAGATTGGTTAGCCACCAAAGGTATTGCGTTGACTGCGGCACCACCCAAGGCATCGGATCTGCCCAACTATTGGACGCACTCCAACAAGCAGCTCTGGGACGCTTACAGCGGCATCTGTTCCTATTTGGCGATATTTTTTGAATGGACGACCGGTGCCGCCTCGACCGATCATTTTGTCGCTAAATCCCAGAATGCTGGGGAGGCTTATGAGTGGAGCAACTATCGACTCAGTGCCTTGGGGCCCAATCGCAATAAAAACAAGTTTGATGATGTGCTGGACCCTGTGGGTCTGGCACCCGTCACCTTTGTGATTAACTTTGCTTCGGGAGAGATTTTGCCCAACCCCGCATTATCTGCAGCAGATCACATTGCGGCACAAGCCACTATTGACCGCCTAAAACTTGATAGTGAAGAACATAGACGGATGCGTGCTAGCCATTTTGGTGATTACCTAGCGAATGACTGTTCATTGGATTTTTTAGCGAGAAAGTCGCCATTTGTGCATGCCGAAATTGTGCGTCAAGGGCTGGTTTAGCCCGAACCCTATACCGGATAAGTAGAGAGCAAGATGCAAGTTATCGATTATCTCGTTGCGCAGCTGCGGCAGTGCAGTCAGTTTAATTCCGCCGCCCAGGTAGCACCTGCCGTGGTGTTGTGGACCGATGAGACTCGCCAATGGCAGTCGGCGATGCCGGTGATCAAACGCTATTTGCCTGAGTTGTTGGAGCTTGGTGATTACCAGCCGCAAGATAGAACCGGCCCGGCGATCTGGCTCAAGTGCGTGATTGCCGGAACCTTGCCCGAACTGACCTTGCCCAATGACAGGATACCGATCCTCTATTTACCAGGCGTCGGACGTAAAGATCTACGCGCCATTTCACAGTGCCCAGCCTGGCTACAGCCGTTGGCGGAGCTGCAATATCGCGGCTGTTGGTGGGCCTATAACACAGCCGGGCGGGATTGGACGGTCAGCTCGTTTCTGACCAATCCCAAGGTCGGTTTGGCGCTGGATGTGGCCAAAGACAGTCGAGCCCAATCGGCTTTGCTATCTGTGCTGCCTGATCTGTTGGAAAGCCAGGTGGAAGGCCTCAAAGGCAAAAAAATTGAGACCTCGGATCTGCTGGCTTTGGCTGGTGGCGACCCAATCAAGAATCTGCTGACGTGGCTGGAAGCGCCCACCGAGAGTGAGGCGCAATGGCGTGCGGCTGGGCATTGGGATCATTTTGTCGGTCAATGTGCCGACAGTTTTGGCGTCGAGCTGGCAAAGGCGGACATAGCGACACTGTTGAGCTTGCTGTGCGAGGGGAAGGGGCCCTGGGAGCCGGTTTGGCAGCGTTTTGCCGATACGGCGCAGCATCATCCTCAGCTAATCAAAGCCTTGTTGGCCGTGCAGCCTGCGGATCTACTGTGTGAAGAGAGCCATTACTGTAGCGAGAATGCGCGTGCTGAAGCTGCCTTGGCGCAACAGTTACAAGCGCTGGCCGAAGAGGCCTCGTCGACCCTGAGGCAACAGCTTCTGGCACTGGATGAAGAACATGCCGAGCGCAGAGCCTGGTTATGGAGCAGTTTTGGATTGTCGCCATGGGCCAAGGTGTTACAGCCGTTGGTACAGATAGCTCAACTGACCCAGCAGCAGCCCGGTGGGGCGAATGTCGCCAGCATGGCCGAGCTGTATCAGCAGCGGCTGTGGCAGGTGGATGCAGCGGCACTGGAGGCGATGGCGTTAGCGGTGGATGGCGTGATGCAACACTGTATCGCAGCCCTGTTAGCCCAGATCTATACCCCCTGGCTTGAGGCGTTGACGCTGCGCTTTCAACAATTGGTGCGCGAAGAGGGATACCCAGGTAAACCGGGTGTGCAGGAGCCACCAGCCCGTTATCAGGTGGAGAGTGCGGCGTTCTTTTTTGTCGATGGGCTGCGCTTTGATCTGGCTCACCGCCTGCAGGAAAAATTACAGCAAAGTAGCCTCTCTTGCTCGCTGGATACCCGTTGGAGTGCTCTGCCAAGCCTAACGGCGACCGCCAAGGCGGCGGTGACTCCGTTGAGCGAGCAGCTAACCGGCGCGCTCGATAACGAAGATTTTATTCCCATTTTCGCCGAAGGCGGCAGCAGCTTTAGTTCTCATCATTTCAAAAAGGCCCTGGCGCAGATGGGGTGGCAGTATCTGGAAGGCCTGGACTGTGGCGATCCGGCACAAGGCCATGCCTGGTTGCAAACGGGTGATATCGATAACCTAGGCCATCAACGTCAGCAATTGCTGCCTCAGGTCATAGAGCCCGTGCTCAATACTGTGGTTGAGCGTGTGTGCGGTCTGTTTGCTGCAGGCTGGCGCAAGGTGGTGATAGTGACCGATCACGGCTGGCTTTGGGCGCCGGAAGGGTTACCCAAGAGTGACCTGGATAAGTTTATGGCGCAAAAGCGTCTAGCACGCTGTGCCATCTTAAAAGGCAATGTGCAGACGGCAGCACTGAAAATGCCCTGGCATTGGAACCCTAATGTGACGTTAGCCATGGCGCCAGGGATCTCGGTCTTTACCGCCGGGGATTATTACAACCACGGTGGCCTTAGCCTGCAGGAGTGTTTAACACCCGTGCTGCAGGTGGTGGCTGAATCGTCTGATAAAAAATTGTGATGATGGTGAGTATGGAAACTAGAACCATAACGGATGTGGACTTTTTCTTGCAGTTGGGTGCAGATATTGGGAACTGGTACAACGAGGCTGTCGAGGTTCAGAGCTTATTCCCTGATTTATCGTTAATGCGATTTCGACAAGTCATCGAGGCGCTGTGTAAACAGATGGCTCATGCTGCCAATGTAAATCTGTTTAATAGTGACAACCTATATGATTCGATACAGGAACTGACTCAGGCTAGGATTATTAGTAAGTCAGCGGCGGATAAGCTTCACCGGGTGCGTATAGCTGCCAATAGCCGGGTTCACGCTAAAGATAATGAAGGGGATAAACGGGTAAGCAAAGATATAGCCATCAAGGTTCGAGATATAATGGTTTCGTTACTGGCCGATATTGGCCCAGTCCTATACCCAAATGAAGGTGGCTATACTTATACCCCCAAAACAATAAAAACGAGAGAGCGGGATGAAATAATTTCAAAAGGATTGAACTCACTCGAAGCAAAAGACAAATTTTTAGCCGGATTAGCATTTCAGGAAAATGCGGATGATTATGCTGGTTCACTGTCTGGTCTTGTGTTAACCGAAAAGCAAAGAGTTCATGTTGGCAGTTTAACAGCCAGCGCCGCTCGATTTCTAAAATCGGCAATTGAAATTGATGCGGAGCTCGATGACATTCCCATTCCCCATTGGGCTACACCAGAAAAATATAACTCAATAGTCTATTCCAGAGCCAAGGTTGAATATTTATATAACTTTGCTCTGATTGCCTATGACCTAGATGAGCAATATGGATTCAGACGTGATGCGGAAAGAGCTATTCAGGCGGCGGCAGATAAGGGGCATCTTCCATCTATAGCAATGCTAGGTGTCCATAAGTACAGAAGTCGTGATTACAAGGAAGCCTATACTTTATTAACTAAGGCGGCAGAGGTAGGGGAATTAATTGCATTAAGATATTTGTACTTTTATTTTGTAGAAGGGGAGGCGTGTGAGGTCGATGAAGAAGAGGCAAAAAAATATATTCAAAAAGCGATAGATCTCGGGTGTGTTACATCAATGTACCAGTATGGTGTCGACCTTGACTCAGGCCTCAAATTAAATAAAAACAAATCACAAGCTATGTATTATCTACAGTGTGCTGCTGATGCAGGAGATGCCCCAGCGAAGCGATACCTATCAATGGGAGGAGTTGAAGGTTTTGCGAGCGCCATGCAGCAACAATTTATTAATCTGATATCAGCAATGGATAGTCAAAACAACAATAATAAGAACAGTAGCACATTCATTCGAGGGAACAAAATTGGTGTAAATGAGTTGTGTCCATGCGGCTCAGGACGGAAATATAAAAAATGTTGCAAGAAAAATGGTATGTAGAGGGTTGTGTTTCATTTGAATATTGAGCTTTCACGTAGTCTAGAGTTCGACATGGATTTTTCGATGTTAGATGTTTCAGAAAGCTCTCCTCTCTTAAAAAGAACAATAACCGCAGAATCAAACGCACAGCCTAACAATTCACTGACTTCATGCATATCATCTTCATCCATGGTCCGCTTATATGCATCGATTTGGCCAGAAAGGTTATAGATGCTAAAAATAGACGCCATGATGCGTTTATCCTCGGTCGTTTCGCCACCGCCAGGATTAACCACGGTATTAAACTCCAAGCGTTCGCCATCATTGAGCATCTTGATAAATTTTAGGGTTCTATTTTTGGCGCAGCTTTCGGTATAGTCGTTATAGGTTGCACCATTGACCCACTGAGCCTTGATCCAATTTTGTTTTTCACCACGTAAGGCTCGGCCTCGTTTTATAAATGGCCCACCATCCTTAAGTAATTCGTCACGAATATAGGTGATGGCATCCAGGTAATCACTATCTTGGGTATAGCGTGTAAAATCGAAATCAGGTTGTGCAAGGTGGGCTGGTACAACCAAATAGCCTGCAGTGATATAGATCTTACTGTCATCCAATTTTGTGCTGATACTGGATTCTGTGCACGCAGAGATGCTTAGGCCACGATCAAAGGCGGTCACCTGATATCGTGAGCAAATTGCTTCAAAGACCTGATGCAGTTTTTCAAAATCACAGCCTTCGGTTTGTTCTTCGAGGGCATCAAGAAGATCGCTATAGGCACCGATGGCATCTAAATTGGTATAGTGTAGTGCCGATCTGTTGTGATGATAGCCACAAGCTCTACCAATATTTGCTTGTACCACAGCAGCAATATTAGCGATAGTACTATCCCAGGAGTTTATTAATTCCTCTTTCATCTGTTGCCCGAAATTAATGCCAGCCCGGAAACCTGCTACGGTAATGGCAATTAATTTTTCATCAAATAATCTGGCTGCATCGTAGGCAATCTTCAGATCTTGAATCGTGCTTATCTCATCATCTTCAACACCCGTCAATTTCTGACCAATAATCAAAATTTGATCTTCGCTAATCCCTTGGTCAATCAACATGCTCTTAGCCGTAGCGGCTAATCCATTGGAAACACGGACTAAGCTCCAGCCTGGTCCGGGGTGCTCGTTAAATTGCCGGATAAATCGACGGCGCAGCAAGGAGTCCTGACAAAAATCGCGCTGTGTGGTATCGAGTTTTACTATTTGATGATTCTTGTGCATCTGACGAATGCCGTGATAATCGGCACTGGTTTTATGAAAAACCAATTTCGTGTGATAGTGATGGCGTAATATGGAATCACTACCGGCTGCAAACAAGGCGCTAAATGGTGTTGCGGAAATTAAGGCCACATTGCAGGCTGGGTTTTCTAAATCGAGATACTCAAATATTCGTCCGTAACGGATCCCATCCTGATGGCTGCCGTAGTGGCATTCATCAATGATAATAAGTTTAGGTGCTTGATACTTAAATTCGTTAGCAATCGCCTGTTTGAAGTTGGTGAAGTTACTAACAACCAGGTTGGGGCATAACGCAAAATCGCTCTTGGCTTGTTCTAATAGCGCGACATCTGCCATGGTGACTAAATAGAGCGTGTCTTTGAGTAAACGGCGATTACAAATATCTTCGTCAGAGAGGGAATGTCGCTGCAGACAACTTAGTGCCAGCGCGATACCAGACTTGCCTGATTGCATTTCGGCAGCCACCACCACAGCTCTGGCCCCTTCACGAAAAAGGCTATAAGCACGTTCAGCAGCTGTACGCTGGTGTTCATAGGTCGCTTGCGTGAGCACAGAGGCAATCTTTTCTCGATGACGTAATGCCTGGTTATTCATCTCTCTGACCTCGATTATCTATTGCGCTCAGTTTCAGAGAATTGAGACTCATCATTGATGGTGGTTTCATATTCTGGCTTCTGATTCTCAGCCATTTTTCTGCGGCTTATTACATCGTTGTATTCGCCACGTTTAAACAGTACCATCATGGTGTCATCAGGATCGATGTTGAAATGGTGACACATTTCATGCACATCTTCGTCCGTCATAATTCGTTTAGTGACATTATCCCGCCGTGACATGTTATAAATGCTAAATACTGTCGCAGTGACCAATTTTTGCTCTGTGTATTCGCCAGAACCAGGCATGACAACGGTATTAAACTCAAGCGGAATAGCATCATCGAGCATGCGAGTGAATTTTAATGTCCGCTCTTTCATGGTACCATCTTTAAGCGCTTTTTCTTTATTGTCGTAGGTGTCACCATTGACCCATTGCGCTTTCACCCAGTTTTTCTTGGCGCCACGCATGGCACGAGATGATTTAACGGCAGGACCACCACCTTTTAGCAGCTCTTCTCGAAGTAATGCGATTGCCTGCAAAAACAATTTATCATCGGTATGCTTTTTATAATCGTAATCTGGCTCGAATAGTTTTGCTGGCACGGCAATATAGCTGTCAGTCATATAGGTTTCGACATCACCAATGGGGCGACGCTTCTTGTTTTTAACCGTTAACCCGACATCTAGTCCGTTGACATTGAACTCTTGACAGACTTCCTCAAAGAACGCTTTAAGACCATCAAAGTCAGAGGCGGTATGCTCGTCTGTGTTTTTATCTAAGTAATCCAGGATGGCAGCATATGCCTGGGTGGAATTCAAACTGGTGAAATGGTATGCCTCTTTATTTTTGTGGTAACCACAGGCTCTACCAATGTTGGCTTGCACAACGGCGGCTACACTGGTAACCGTGCTATCCCAGGTGGCAATTAATCTTTGCTTCATGTCTTGACCAAAGTTGATGCCAGCACGGCAGCCTGCAACCGTAATCGCTATGAGTTTTTCATCAAAGTCGATGCAGTCATCAAATTCTTTTTTAAATTGTTCTATGGTGGTCAATTGATCTTCAGGAACGCCGCTTAAATCCTTGCCAAGGATAAATATGTTCTCCTCGGCAAATCCGGATTCAATAAATCCACTTTTAGCATCCATGGCCGCGCCTGGTGGAACACGCACCAAGACCCATCCTGCGCCATCATGAGCATGCAATAGTGATAGAAGTTTGTCTCGGGCGGATGATTCGAATAGGAAGTTACGTGAGTCGCTATCTAATGAGATTACCTTATTGTTTTCCAGCATCTCACGAATGCCATAGTACTCATTGCTTGTGCGGTGGAAAACCAATTTGGTGTTAAAATCTCGACGCAAAATAGAATTTTTTGCCGCTTCTTCTGCTATTTCTGCTGCTTGTTTGGCACCATTTTTATCTTTGTTATGAATGGCTATCTGCTCTTCATGTTTCGCTGCATCATACTCAGTTTCTGCGGCATATAGCGCACCGAAAGGAGTGGCGGATATAAAGACGACTTTACACTCTTTATTCTCTTTTTCTAGATAATCGAAGACCTTGCAATAACGAACAGCCGAGGCGTTTGAGCCATAATGACATTCATCGATCAGGATGAGTTTTGGTGGGTTGCCTTTAAAATTACGCTCCAGATCCTGTTCGAAGCGAACGAAGTTACTGACCACCACATTTTTTGCATCGGCGAGATCTTTTTCTGCCTGGTCAATCAGAGCAATGTCAGGCATGGTCACCATGTACAAGGTGTCTTTGAGCTTTGAACGATTACATAAATCTTCGTCAGCAAGAGAGAGGCGCTGTAAGCAACACAAGGCCAAGGCCACCCCTGATTTTCCCGCTTGCATCTCGGCGGCGGTGATCACAGCGCGGACCGGGTATTTGAGTGCTGCGAAGCTCTTGCGAGCTGCTTCGCGTTGATGATCATGGAGTTTGGTGCTGTTCAGTACATCCAGGACTTTTTGGCGCAGATTTTGTACTTTGGCGTTCATCTTCGGGTGACTCAACTGGGATCGCTATTGAGCTTTTATACTTTAGATGGCTCCTTATTTCATTAACTGTTGATGCAATAGTCGCTTGATTTTTATTGGATCTTTGAAAAATCGCCTTTCCAATGCAGGTGTAATGTCCCCATCAGCTCAAAAGCTGATGGGCTTTGCTATATCCAGCCCCGCTCTGCCATCGATACTCTTCCTTCTATTCCTATTACTAGATGATCCAGTACGCGGATTTCGACAATAGCCAGCGCGGCTTGTAGCCGCTCGGTGAGTGCCCGATCGGCTCGACTCGGCTCAGGCAAGCCGGATGGATGGTTGTGTACCAGGATCACTGCTGCCGCGTTGCAGGCCAGCGCAGCCTTGACCACTTCACGCGGGTAGACGGAAGCGGCATCCAGAGTGCCTTGGAACAATTCCTCGAACTTGATGACGCGGTGCTGACTATCCAAAAATAGGATGGCGAATACCTCGCGCTCATAACCCTGCAGTAGGGTTTGCAGGCAACTGTAGGTGAGGCTTGGCGAGGTGAGGGCTTTGCCCTTGGTCACGCGGGCTCGAGCCAGTCGATTGGCCATAGCCAATATTTCCTCGGTGGTAACGGGTTCGGTGAGGACATAGGTGCCCTGGGTTTCTCCGGCTTTGAATTTGTTGGTTGGCATGGTGCTGTCTCCAAAATAAAACATCCCCCGGCTGGTTGGCCGGGGGATGTTTTGGGGTTTATGTCGGTTTTGTCGGAATGGACTAGGGCGAGTGGTGTCTGTTGAGGTGATTTGTGCCTGTACGCAGTGGTCGCGCCAGGTAATCGGTGTGGATGGTTACCGTGCCCTGGATAAGTTGCTGGTGGAGCGCGAGCAGCGCCTGCTCCAGTACGGGCGCTGAGGCATCCGCAAGGGGATTGGCCTGCAAGTGCCAGAACTGGTGACGTTCGGCATCAAAGCTCAGCTCCTCCACTGTCTTGCGCTGGTCGTAGAAGTCACTGGCGTTGGTCAGTCCGACCAACTGCCAGGTAAGTCCAGACCACACCAGATGCAGGGTGGTGGATTGCGGTAACTGCGACAGACTGACCGGCGGGGTTGGCGTCAGATGCAGTAACCAGTGTTCGCCATCAAACTTGGGCTCGAGCCCGGCTTGGCGGGCCCAGTGTTGCAGTCTGATGGATGCGGATATCGAAAGAGGGAGCGTCGCAGTCATGACGGGTCTCCTAGTGACCATCGATGGTGACGTTGAAGCACTGCATCAGGGAATAGAAGAGGAAGTTGCGTTGCCACAACGTGAAGGCATCACAAGCCTCACGCAGTTGCAGCCGTCCCCATCCCAGCATGAAGTACTCGCCATCGAGCAGATTGAAATCCAGCTCTTTGCACAGCGGTGAGTCAGGCCCCTGAAAACAAAAGTCGGTTACTGAATCCACAAGCCAGCCGTTGAGACCGCGCACCAATCGAATATGGACTGGATGAAACCCGCCCCGCTCTGGGCTATAGCCAGGGTCCTCAAATCGCAGTGTCATGACGGTGACGTCTTCAAGGCAGATATCTGCCTGCGTGGTTTCGTGACGCAGCAGGGCCAGTAACTCGTCGCTGACCGGCAGCGGGAGTGAGTGCGTATCAAAGTCTAGACTCATGGTGACCTCCGGATACGGGAGCCGTGGGTGCGCCAAGAAGCTTGTCGAGTGCAAGGGTGACCCGTCGCCGGATGTCGTTTGTGATGTGATGCTGAAGCTTGGCCAGTACGGCACTGAGGACAGCCAGGTCATCGGTCAGCCCTAATGGCAGGACGTCCGGGATGGCATCCATGGGGGTGATGAAGTACAGCAGGGCGCTGTAGATGCAGAGCTTTTCCCAACGCGGGAGGCTGGGTTGTTGCGCCGCGAAGTACAACAGCAAGCTGATTTCGAGAAGATGGCGGCTGGCGTACTGGGCGATACGCCGTAATTTGTGCCAAAAGCCTCGCGGCTCCTGCGGCGTTTGCGGGGTGAGTGTTGAGAATGACATAGTCTGTCTCCTTCACGAGCTTGGGAAATAAAAAGAGGAGGCGCGTGGCCTCCTCTGGATTGGGACTATCGGGTAACGAAGCATCGGGTGATGAAGCGTGTTCGTCGACGGTGTTACTGCTCGGGGTTATTCAAAGCCGAACTCGGCAGGGCCGCGGTCCGTCATGACCACGGCCTCCAGGATGTTGCAGGCATTGGGGATGATGTAGAACTGATGACTCTTGCCGAAGGCGAGGCGCATGGGATAGTTATCCTTGAGGGTGGAGCAGTTGCCTCGATTAATCGTTACGCCGGTGATGACCAGCATGTCGGTCTTGCTGATCACCTCCAATGTCAGGCGGTTGTATTCATCGCGATAGACGCGCGCACCCAACTCATCGCCTCGAATGGTATTGGCTTGGGGGGCATCCTGCGTAGCCGGAGCATCCTCCTCTAGGCTCTCCATCAAGCAGCCAAATTCTGGGGTGCCCGTGGCAGGTAGGGCGCTTGCCGCTTCGGCAGTGGGCAAGGCGAGTGTTTTTCCATCCTGAGTCTCCAGCGTGATGGTTTTTGCTTGTCGCAGTTGGTTCCACATCTGATAGAAATTGTTGGCACCAACACGTGAGCTCGTCTCGTAGGGTGTGGAATAGCGTGTGCCATTCACAATCAGGTCGAATGACTGAGCCCCGTAGGAGCCATATTCTTTTCCGGCAATCTTGGCAATCATGCTGACCGCGTTGATGTCATTACAAGCAATATAAATGCTGTTATTTTCATCAACCGCGGCTGTGTATTCGCTGGTGCCTTGGCCCCAGCCACTGGACCAGCGCCCCGTTTCACCGTAAGCATGGGCGTACGTAGATAACAGCAGGCTGGATATCAAAATGATAGTTTTCATGGAATGTACTCCTTCATGCGGTCCATTCGAGGTGACCGGCAAACCGTGTGAGCGTCTCCCACCCGAACGCATCCATGACTCATGGGTGATCAGGGCGTTGTTGGATGTGCATGTGCCGTTGCTGAGGTCACGGGCTTGGCACATTCGTCCGGGTGGGAGAGATGAGATGGATGAGGTGGTTAGCCGTTACAACTACTCAGCATGATGAGGGCAAATGTGACGACCCAGCACCAGAAGTAGACAGGCTTTTGTTGCAGAGCCTTGGCTCGTTTCCACAGGTAAACCGGGACCAGCCACGCCATCTTGCCGTACTGAGTTGTATCGACCCCGGCCTTCTTCAGCGAGCGTTCATCCCAGTAGCTCAGCGCAATGTTGATGATGAGGGTGATGTAGAAGAACTCGCCTTCTGCTACAGCCCGCATGGCGCGGTGTTCACCGTTGTAAACCGCTCCGGCAACAAAACCCTCGCAGAAGATGCCAATAATCGGCGCAAAGGCCAAAATCCAGACCAGCGTATTACTGATGACCACAGAGGGCAGAGCGGGTGGCTGGGTCGGTGGTGGTATTTGGGACGCAAGTGGTGTGGCGTGCAGAGGCTGCCACTGGGTCAGACTTTGGTGCCACACCAGGGTCTGGGTGCTGATGTCACCGCTGCCGACCAACCCGATTAATTGCGCTTCCATGACCGGACCAATTCGTTGGCCATTCTTTTCGTAAAACCATTCACTCATTGGGTGACTCCTGTTCGTGTGATTGAGTTGGTTGTGGTGTGACTTCGGCCGCATGACGGCACGCAGCCTAAGGGTCAGAAAATTCCCTAATGAGACCCCATTGAGTTGATATTCAACTTGTTGGGTTATTGATGCCAATGGGTCTACAGTCAACCATTCAGGGTGGGTTTGGGATGTGTGACGGGCATTCATGTGGAGGAATTCTCCAATGTGGCAGGACGAGCGATTGGGTGTTAACGAGTGCCTGAATATCGGTTTTGACTTCAGTTGGGCAAACTCGTATCGAGCGCCGCCTCGTCGGTGAGTGGAGCGTGAAACAAAATGAGGAGGCAAGAGCCTCCCCATGGGGTATTTGTCGTTACTCGGTATTCGACTCTGTTTTTCAACATGAGCAAACGCAGTGCCTAGTTACTTTTTGTAAAGCACGCTGAGGGAGTTATCCACCAGATGTTTGACTATTTCATAGTCCGGGTTATAGGTGGCGAGGTTGTGTGCGGCGATGGAAATCGCTGAGGCGACTCCGGCCACACCCGTAATGCCACCGAAAATACTGGCACCCGCAGCGGCAATTCGGCCCTTGGTGTACACCCTGCATTTTAATCCTGCTGGCTCTATCGCATTTTCAATTTTTTGAATGGCACTACTCATTCGGCCGGATAATCCGATGACTTCGAAAGAGCTCCGAGAGCGGATCAAGGTGTTCAACTTGTCAGTATTCAAGTCGTCATAATTCAGCTTTTCCATGTGTTACTTGCTCCCATCTCAGGATATGAAGGCTTCTGGTGAATTGGCCTGGTATCGATGACTTCCATGCTGTCCAGAGAACTGACCACTTGGCGTCACGGTTAAGTCGACTGAACAACATGATAATCAACCTAACAGGTCTCTAGTCTACCTTTTGAGTCCTTATCGTCAATGGGTCTATGGCCAACCATAAAGGTTGACTGGAGGACTTATGACAGACATCAATCCTGAACAGCTTGCCAAGACGGTTGGCAGAGCTATTGCTCGTCAGCGTCAGCATGCTGGCTTGACTCAAGAGCAGGTTGCGGAGCACCTCAATATCGGGATGGAAGCCGTATCTCGGATGGAGCGAGGGATTGTGGTTCCGACCGTCATACGGCTGGCAGAGCTCGCTCAGTTATTTAAGTGCGAACTGGCGGACTTTTTGCGCGAGAGCAGTAATCGCCCTACCGAGCAGGGGATTGTACTGAGCCAGCAACTGGCTCGGCTCGATGATGCGGACCGACTCTTGTTGTTGGAAACTGTTGAGCGCTTGGTGGATCGACTGGCCGAGCCCAAGTCATCATAGAGCTCAGGCAAATAGCGATTACCGTCGCGGTTGTGACCCCTTGAACCCCAAGGGCGCAACCGATGGCGCCCCTGGGGTTGAATCGCTTTTGGGGAAACACGTCAGTGTGGAGCTCCCAGCTTGCTGGTCAGTCGGGACTGACGGATGGGCGTGGTGGGTTTGGGTTTAACCGCCGTAGGTGCAGGCGATGCTATGTCGCTGGTCTGAGTCGGTGGGTTTTCCGTTTCTGCCTCGGGATAAAATTCCTCCAGCATCTGCGGGATATCTTCCTCTGTTTCTTCAAACTGACCATTGCCCAGCAGCGCTCGGGCCATGGCTTCTAGCGCTTCGGTGTCGACCCCGGCCTCTTGTTGGCGCTCGGCCTCCTGCCGGGCGGCTTGGACGCTTTGCGCCAAGGTGCTGTCATCGCGCAACGTCAAATCCACGTAGTAGACCGGCGTGCGGTACGAGAGCGTAGTGCTCTTGGCGCGTAGGCGCAGCAGCAACGGTAGATAGCGAGTAGCCTGCCCGCTCACCGCCTCGAAGTAACGCAATCGAGCCGCCAGGGTGCGTACTGAGTTATAGCCGGTGGTGCGAAAGATAAAGCTGCCCAGCTCATCCTGCTGACCGTCGATTTGCACGTTCAGTCGACCATAGAGCTTGCAACCGGCCTGCTTGGCAAACGGGCAGCGGTCAGGTCCGGGGCAACTGACTTCTTCCAATCCCTCAGTCGTGACTCGTCGCGCCGTCTCACCATTGCCGACACACACCGGTCGGCCGCTGCTGCGGTCAAAGGCGCTGTACTCGGCTCTTAAGTTCAGCTCGGAGTCATTGAACAGTAACCGCACCGGGATGGCTCGGAGCTTGCCGTTAGCCGCTTGCTCGCTGTACTGCTGATGCAGCGGATGCAATACCCAGCCGTTGCGACCCTGTACCTGAGTGGTCAGGGTAAAGCTGTCATCCTTCTCCGGTATCCACTTCTCACCCTTTTGCACCAGATGGCCAATGCTGATGCGCCCAATCACCGGTGGGGTAATCGCCAGTCCTTTAATCATGATGCGCTCCTTCTATCCGTCTGAATCACAAAGCGCCGACTACCCGCAATCGGCTTGCTGTACTGCTGCACAATTTCTGGGTGCTCGGTACTGAGTCGGTCGATATCCGGAGCTACCCGGTCTTTGCTCTTCTTCCAGGTCACCTTGCCACCCGCGAACAGCGCCGTGGTGGCATCCCCCAAGGCATTCTGTACCCGCTGCTTGAGCTGGGACTCCTGAGCTTCGGTCTGCTCCTTGATGTCGCGCAATTTCAGCAAGTCGGCAAACAACTGACAAAACTCGGCCGAGTCGGTGAAATCTACCGACAGGCCATTGTCCTGCGGATAGAGCCACTGCAGCGCTATACCTGCATCACTCGAGCCATCGGGCTCGGGTTGCACATCCTCGGTGACACAGCGCCAGAACGCAGCCTCACGGGCTAGCAAGTCGGCTATCTTGTTCTCATCGCGCTCAATGCGATAAATCCGAAAGTCCTGCCCACCAATCAGCACGGCGACATCGGCCCAGGCTAGGCCTGTTACCGCCAACTGATGTAACACCTGACACTGATAGGCCACCGGCACGCCCTCTTCCCACTGCGGGGCCGAGTGGTAACTGGCAGTTTTGATTTCGAGGATTCCGGTCCCCTCCGGCAGGCCAATCACCTCGCGGTCGAGATTGGCCAGCAGATAGGGAAACTCCGGATGCTGCAGTACGGCATTCACGCGGCGTACTTTACGGCCAGTACGCTCGGCATAGACAGAAGCCAATACTGGCTCCAGGACTGTGCCCCACAGCACGGCCTCTTTAGCTGACAAGTCCTCGGGCTGCTTGCGCCCGGTCTTTTCCAACCACAGGCTCAGTGCGCTCTTGTACGGCGACAAGCCCACTGCGACAGCGGCATCAGACGAACCAATGCCCTGCTGGCGGATATTCAGCCATTCTTCACGGGATAAACCGACGGTAGAAGCCAGACGGATAGCCTGACCATAGCGTTGTTGTTTCATAACGGACTCCAAAACAAAACGCCCCGACAAGCCGAAGCCTGCCGGGGCGAGACGTGATAAGGGGGATTCAAATTGCGGGCATAAGTGCTGGTGTGGTTGCGGGTATAAACGCGGGTAGAAAACCAAACCCGGAGACGATTACTGCAGTAGCGCCAATGCCTGGGTCATGGCCTGTTGCTTCAGCTGAGCACCCTGCCCAAACCAGGCGGAATCCAACCGATAATCCTGATTACGCGCCCGGCGTCGATGGTCAACAAACTCAGTCATGGCATTGACCAGCCCCCAGGCGGTATTGCGACTGGACGAGAGCGTTGAACCGAGCCCGGTACCCTGATACAGACTCAGAACTTGCTGCAGGGTGCGGGAGGGCTCCAACGCTGACGGATTACCATCATCGGCCAGCGGCTCACCCAGCACGGTGCGAAAGTAGGCATCGGCTTCACTGCGCGATACCGGCCGCTGACTCAACTCCTTCAACGAGCGCATAAAGCTGTCCCAACTGGACAGCCCCAGACCCAGCGCATTCTTCACTGCTGCCGCATCAAACTGCGTGGAGTGGGGGACCTTGACCGCACCCTTACTGTCACCGGTCGCCATCTGCAGCGTGTTGTTGCATACCACCCTTACGGAGGTGAACTGAGCCGTGGTACACAGCGAGCCATCACAGCTGGTAGCCAGCAGCAGATAAGCCTTAACGGTATCCCCACCGCGCAATGCCGACTCCTGGCCGGTGCGCGCTAAGGCCCACAACTTGCGCCCGCCCTTCAAGACTCCTGCAGTTTCCAGCTCAAACCCTCCGGCCTTGACCAAATCCTTGTAGAAGCCCAGCACCTCATCCGGCTGAACCACCTTGTAGCGATTCGACACCACCGACAGTGGTGCCAGCGTATCGGAGCGGTACAGCACTTTGGCGTCTGTATGGGGTCGGATATGCAGGCCATCCGGTGCCACATTAAACAGCACATCACTCTGCGCGATATGCCAATCCATCCCGGCTTCAACCAGCCAGGTCTGCAACGGTTGATGGGCACTCAGACGATTGCCCAGACCATGCCAGGGCGTATCACCAACATACGCCATCGATTCGACGAGATGAGCCATAGAGCCTCCTGTGAACATGAAAATCACACGCCAGAAGAACGGCTCCTCCGGCGATCCACTGGGGGGATATAGGTCTATAAAAAATTGGAAATGGGGTTTCCTGCAAATAAACCATGGTCAAGAGATGATCGGATGGATTGAGCTGATTATTTACATCGCTACAACTGCTACTAGTAGCGGAATAGCGTGAACAGCTTTCGATCTAGAGTGAATAGAAGAAAATTATTCTTCCAAGGGGATATATACGTAAGGACGTATTCAGATTGGATAACTATTCGGCACTCTTCCATGCAGGTTGGATTACTGAGGGTCCTCTAACGGAAAATTTATGCCTCGTAAGTTCGGTTTGCTGGGGCTGGTTAGATGACAGCCACACATGCAATATCACGTGGTCACGATTGTTGCATGAATGAGAAATTTGTGAGTATCAGGCTGGCATCGTAACCATTTACATGCAATCTGCTTGGATAGCTGAAAACGATAGTTATCTATTGCTCTATTTCCGGGGGATGATGGATCCTCCCTGATTGTTAACATAGCACCATGAATTGAAAATCTTCGGAAATGAAGCCCACGGGCGCATGACTTCCTCAATGCCAACCGCATCATTCAGGAGTTTTGGAACAAGCTATGGCAGTCATGTCCGAGGTTCGCCTAGGTAACCGTTCACCATCCCCCCGTTGACAGTCAAATATGACGATCATCTCTTGATCCACTTTCGGGGGGTTGATAGATCCTCCCAGTCCGTCAACATAAGTCCATGAACAAGAAAAAACTCTTCGAAAATGCAGCGCCTCAGGCGCACGACCTCCATGATGCCAACCGCATCATCCAGGAGCTATGGAACAAGCTACGCGAGTACGAGGACCGTCTGGCTCTCTCTTCTCGTAACTCGTCCAAATCACCATCCTCCGACTCGCCCGCGGCTAAGGCGGAGCGAAAAAAGTTGCGACGCCTCGTGGCCGAAATCAGGTTGGCGCTCAGCCTGGACACCCGGGGCATCGACGAGAACTAAGTCCGCTGCAATCCACCGATCAGGTGGTTGCTTGCAAACCGGCATCCTGCTGCGCTGAATGTGGCGGAGAGGTCGTGGCCAATGCCGCGCCATCCTTTCGTCACCAGGTGTTTGAACTGCCCAAGTTGCCGCTGGAAATCACCGAATACCAGGTATTCCACGGCCACTGTCAGCACTGCGATGCGCTCAGCAAAGGCGAACTGCCCAATTCGGCACCCAACGGCCAAATGGGACCGCGGTTGCTTAGCCATATCGCCGTGCTAGCAGGGAAATATCATCTGAGTGTGCGCAAAATTCAGAGTTTGCTGCACGATCAGTACGGCATGACCTTTTCGGTGGGCGCCATCTCGGAAGCCCAGGGGCGTATCAGCTCGATGCTGACCCCCATCCATCAAGCGCTGAAGCAACATATTCAGAAGGCGCCGATCATCCATGCCGATGAGACCACTCATCAGCGCAATGGTGAGTCGAATACGCGATGGCTGTGGTTGATGGCAACGACCGATGCGGTATTCCAGAACATTCGTTACTTCCGCAGTCAGGACAATGCCAAGCATCTGCTGGGGGCGGTGACCCACGGTGTCGTGGTCACCGACCAGTGCGCCAGTTACCACTGGCTGGATCCGACACGGCATCAATTCTGCCTGGCCCATGTCCAGCGCAATCTGCAAGAGATGGCGGACTATGGCGGTGGCGGCCAGACGGCCTATCTGGGTCGTCGGCTGGTCGTGCTATTCAAGACGGTATTTCGCACCCAGCATCGTTACGAGTCGGGGCTGATCGGCGAACAGGTCTGGCTTAGGCGGATGCACCGATTAAGGCGCAGTATCAAGACGGTACTGTGCAAGGGTGCCGAGGTTCCCGTGCGACGTTATGCCGGTCGCTGCCAGCATATTCTCAAGTATGAAACCGGGCTGTGGGTATTCTTGCAGCATCCGGGGACACCGCTGACCAACAACGAGGCGGAGCGGTGTATCCGAGGCAGCGTGATCCTGCGGAAGATCAGCTTCGGTACGAGTTCGGACCGGGGTGACAAATTCCGCTCGCGGGTGCTGGCGGTGATTGAGACGAGCAAGAAGCGCCAGCTGTCGGCACTCGAAGTGCTGTGCCGGATCGTCACAGCGGTCATGACAGGCCAGCCCTATCCTGACGTATTCAACCTGACCCCGGCTTAGTCAAGCCGGGGCCGGTGAACGGTTACCAGTCATAGAGCTGTACTATCAATCGCGGCCACCGGAATCCAACTTATACTGATCAGGATCAATTGCACGTAATAAAGACATTCTGTATTGAGTGTCTTCGAGCATCTGAAACGTGGCAGGGTGACTGGATTTTGAAAGTGTCAAATAAGACTTCAGTCCTTCGTACTCTCTTACACAATTGTAAAGTGTTGAATTGGGTAGATATGTAATCAAGGATTTGTTTTTATCTGATTTAGTTAATGACGTTATTTTCTTTTCCCTCTCTGCATCATTAACTCCAACCAATGAATGCTGGATGCCAACTAGCTTTCTTTCGACTTCGTTCCATGTGTCTAAGATCGCTTGTGGAGGGCTTTTGATTGATGGACACAGACGAGTTCTTATGATGGTATTGTATTTTTCGATGCTGCGGAGCAATGTGTACGAATAGGGGGTAGAGATAAACGATTCAAAATTCAACTGAAGGGTGCTAGCATCACAAAAACGAACATCTTCATATCGAGGTTGCGTGTTAATAATGATTTGAATTAAAGGATTCAAACTTCCATTTTTAATTTGTGATTGTGCGGTTTTTATTGTTAGTCCAACAAAAAGTGTCGCTGCATAGTAAGGGAGGGGGCCGGCTGTATTTTCTAGCTGATTGGCATCATCGCCATCCAGTAGGTTGAGAGCCTCTTCAAGTCTATTTTCTTCTATATGGTTGAGTACGGTTAGCAAAAATGAATATGGTCTGAGGTAAAAGAGATTATCTCTGGATTTTACTGCTGAAATAAATTTAATTGACTTGCTGTATTCCGTGATCTTTCGAGTCTCATAGCCTGGGTGGGTTAATAGATGGAATAGTGTTTCAATGTTCTGGGTGAAATATGGGTTGGCGATTTTTTTATTATTTCCTATTGCTTTCTGCCAAAGTTTATCAATGTTTTTCTCTGCGTCTTTTGTAAAGTGTTGCCAATGCTTTTTATTGGCATAAATGCTCCGTATAATCATGCAGCTCAACGAATCTTGCCGTACGTCATCAAAGCGATCCGGACCTTTTTTTGTCATGTTGTTATACAATCTGGCTACTTTCTTTCCTAATCCTGTTTTGATATCAAATCTGATTATAGCCATAGATGCATGGAATGCTGATTGCAGTGATTCCAACAGGAGAATATGCTTTTTTTTCTCATCATTGTTTTTAATGTAATCTAGACTGGATATCGCCAACTTGATTCTTTGATCAATTGTGTCTCGTCGCTGTGCGCTATCTGCTCGTATGTCTCGAATATACGCCAGTAAATCATCTCGGTATAGATTGCAGTCATCACGAGATATCATTGCGCTGAGGAATTTTCGTGATGCTGATGCTACCTCATCATTGTTATCATCGATAGCGGTTAGCAAGCTAGCTAAATGCTTCATGAAAGGAGAACAATCATGGAAGTCTCCGAATATATCGATATAGCTAGCTAACAGCGGACATAAGATGTGTTTGATATAGGATTGATGAATGTCCTCTCTCGATAAGGGACTTATGACTGGTTTTGCAAAAATAAATGATACTGCCACCTCACTAAAATCGAGTATTCCGTTTACCAACGTAATACCCTCTATCTTGTCTCTTGGACTACAGATGCCTGTGATGATCTTCTCATTTAACGATTCTGTAAAGATGTCCTGTTGGCTGTCATAGCTGCGTTTTTCTCTTAATCTAGAGTTCCTATTATTCCTGTCATACAAGTCCATCACCCATAAAAACTCATCCATTATGCTTGCGTAACCATTTGTTTTTATTGATTTTAATGACATTTCGATCTTGCCTCCGCAAATTTGCCGTCATTGTGCTTGATTGGAATCTTATACCTTTGTGTGGACATCAACCACATCGAGGAAATCGTGAGTGAACAATTCTTCAGACTGTATCCAAGTGACTGATAGAAGCCGTTGTAGTCGCATCATCAGGCTCAAGGAGCTAATCGAGCTGATCGGTTTGAGCCGCTCCACAATCTACGACCGTTCGAATCCAAAATCGAAGCGATACGATCCTTTGTTTCCCAAACCACTCAAGCTTGGTTCGTCGGCTATTGGTTGGCTGCTTGATGATGTGTTGGCGTGGATCGGATCTCTTAAAAAATAAGTTCAACAATTTAACACAAGGAATAATGTTCATGTTTACTACCAACACTCAACATTGTGCAGCGTTTCATTTCCCTATGGCAGCGTTGGATGACAAGTTGCAAAGGCTTATTAAGCACATCGCACTAGAGACCCAAGCCTCGCCGGATTTAATTGCGTCATCGGTATTAGGTGTGATGGCATTAGCGTGCCAAGACTTATTTGATATATCGCCAAAGCAGAATCTGCGTATTCCCGTTTCTTTGTATCAAATTATTCTGGCTGAGTCAGGAGAGCGTAAGACTACGGTGGATAAGATACTCATGACACCTATTCGAGATCTTGAACGAAAGCTAGAAAGCGTTTATCTGACACGGAAAAAAGAATACGAGCAAGCTGTGAATATTTGGAATGTCGAATACCGTGCGTTGGAAAAGGCATTCGAACGTTCAGTAACTAAAGATGAAGATAAAAAGCTTTGTGCTGAAAAACTACAAGCGTGTTGGGAGCGTAAGCCAGTAGCTCCTATACGCAAGCGTTTGTTGATCAATGATGCTACTCGAGCGGCAGTGAAGTTGGCCCTAGGAATCGGCTGGCCTTCAATTGGATTAGTTTCTGATGAAGCGGGGAGTATTTTGAATGGAGAATTGCTGCGTGATACTCCATTACTCAATTCGCTTTGGAGTGGACAGTCTATCGAGGTGGCCCGCGCAGTAGGTGATAGTTACCGTATAGAGGATGCACGACTAAGTTGCATGTTGATGATACAACCAAAGTTATTTGAGGAGTTTGTAAAACGGCAAGGTAACCAGGCTCGGGCATCAGGTTTTTTTGCACGAACACTGCTTTGCCAACCAAGTTCCACTATTGGTCAGCGGTTTAACAGCGAGAATATATTTCCTAATTCATGTGTTATATCAACGCATTCGGATCCTTCTGCTCTGGAATGGTTTCATCTACGAGTGAATCAGTTGCTAGAAAAATCATTTGAGCGACGTGAAAATAGCCGTGAACGCATTTGTTTGACATTGTCCCCTGAGGCGCGGGTTAGATGGAATGAAGAGTATAATCGGGTTGAAGGTAATATGGGGCCACTCGGAGTGTTTAATAACTTCAAGGACTATGCATCAAAACAGCTTGAACATGTATCACGGATTGCAGGGATTCTAGAGGGATTCGTGACTGGGAGCTCCTTCGTGTCTGATGAAACCATGCTTGCGGCGATTCAGATAGCGAATTGGTATTTTCACTCTTTCATTAACCTTATGTCAGATAATGCTTTGCCTGAGGAAATTCTGGATGCAAATCTGTTGTGGATATGGTTGGGGAAAAACTATCTACAATATCCCAAAGGTGTTTTTAATAAAAACCAGATACTCAAATTTGGCCCTAACTCACTTCGGAGTAAAAGTCGACTAAATAGAGCTCTCGATACGTTAAGCAGTCAAAGTAAGGTTTATGTTTTTAAAAACGGAAGGACATCCTATGTTCAGTATTTGTGGCACTACAACATGAATTCTAGCATTTGAATAACTTCAGAGTATATATTGTAGTTGTTGGTTAGGGTTGTTGCAAAATAAGCAAGTGTTTTATGGTTCTTGCCGCCAAGTTCGTGGTTTAAATGTTTAGGTTGGCTGCGGTATATGTATTATATACATCGAATGTAAATATATGTATGGCAATATATGTATGGCAATATATGTTGGCTTTGTTTGGATTACACATATCCACAACCAATCGGTTAGTTAATTATCAGAGATTGATAGATACCCATTGAAAGATTAGATAATTAATTCGCTATCTATTATGCAAATAAGAGCATAGGGCACACTATGCTCTTATTAAGGAGAAACTATGCTAGTTACACCATCACACAGCTATATTTTAAATGACAGTGAATTTAACGCTATATATTCACAAGCAAAGAACATGTATGGGGAGATATCCCGATACCACTTGCGTCGAAGTCTGGGTGCCATCTACTCCTGTCTTGCAGCGTATCCAAGGATCTGTGCTATGCGTGTTGATCTACGCTTTGCCCAGGATACATGGGGTGGCAATCCTGATTTGCCAAAGTGTTTCCAACGTACTGACCCTGCAGTGATTACACGGTTTTTTGAATCACTCAAGAGCCAGCTTAAGGAAGAGCATCGACGCAAGGGCATGATGAGGGATGTGGCTTTGCCTGATTATATTTGGGTCAAGGAGCAGGACGATAGTCATTATCCTCATTATCATCTCGTCCTGCTATTCAATAAAGATATCTATGCGCATCTTGGTAATTATCAGGATCATGATGCACAAAATATGGCCAACAGAATACAAAAGGCATGGTGTAGTGCGCTAGGGCTAGGTTTCCCTGAGTATGCAATGCTAGTGCACTTCCCAAAGCATCCTACCTATATTTTCAATAGGAACGACGCGGTGACTCGCTCTGGGTCATACTGCGATTTTTTGCTTAGAATTGCATATCTTGCTAAGAAGAGGACTAAATTTACAAGGCCTGGTCAGCGTAACTTCGGCTGCAGCCAAGCTTAAAAATCCCTCTTCAAATTGACGAGTTAAAATTAATGCAGGGGGTGTTTAGCGGGGGCGTCAGGTATCCCCGCTTAATAATTCATTATATTTTTGCAATTCGTTCTTGAACATAAAGGACGATAGATACGAATACATGCACTGCTACGACTCTGCCCATGTATTATTAAATTCAATCATGTCTATTAACTAGCGTAAGGCTTGGCTTCCACGTCAATGCTGAGCCTACGCTAGCTGCTTGTTCAATATGTTCAGACCACCAGGCCATCATTTCTCGGCGTCGCTCCAGATAATCTGTGCGGTTGTAAGCGCTACGGACTTCATCTTTATCCGAGTGTGCTAGTGCAGCTCCGATAACGTCAGGATCAAAGCCTTTCTCATTCTGCCCAACGTTCGCAGACCGTGTGCGACAAGCGTTCCTTCATACCCCATCCGTTTCATAGCCGCATTGGCGGTTTTGTTCGTTAGTGTGTGTCTTCGGATCTCGTTGCTTGTAATAACCTGCCTAGGAACGAGAAATTCTTGATGACCACTGACAGGCTGTAACCGTTCTAGGAGGGGCAGCTCTACGATAACGGGAAGTCCCTAGACTTGTATCAATAAGTACGCGAGTAAGTACGAATTTCACAAAAAACACAAAGGGTCAGCCTCATCAAGAAGCTAACCCTTTGTTTTATATGGTGCCGGTAATAGGAGTCGAACCTACGACCTTCGCATTACGAATGCGCTGCTCTACCAACTGAGCTATACCGGCCTGGGGGGATATTCTCCGCATTTTATCTGTCAGATCAATCCCTTCGAGGCGCTTTGGTTCACGAAATGCTCCCCTGGTGGTGCGTTTGCCGTCTTTTTGAACAGGCTTGCATCAGCACGAGCATGACGCTTGTCTGCCGCTAGTCAAAGAAGTCGCTGATCTCTTTGCGGTCATACTCTTCCAGCTTTAGCCAGGGCAGGCGGTCGGCGGCGAGCGGGGTTTTGAGTTTGACCTCCATGCGGTACTGCTTGTAGCCATCGCGGGTATGGCGGTCGAGGGCCAGCGCCAGTTGCAATGATTCGGACCACAGCACGCGCATGATGGTATTGCCCTGTTCGCGCTGATACCAACGGGCGCCCGCGGGGGCCTCTTCATCGGTGGCGGTGAAGTCCGCCAGCAAGGCCGGATTGAACAACTGGCTCAGGCTGGTCCAGTCCGGGTTAAATCCCGCCTGGCCATACTCCATCGGTGGATAGTAGACCTGATTTTTATGGTAGTGGTCGACATAGACCAGACTCAGACTCTGATCGGGTTGCTGAGTCACCCAACGCGCCGCCATCTGGTACATAAAGTGTTTGTGTGGAGTCTTGGAGTTGTCGTGGATCTGGTGGAAGGCGCGGGCGACCGGCAACGGGATCAGCCGTTCACTCCAGAGGGTGTCGGCGGTGCGGATCCAGCGCTCCTTGTAACTGTGCTGCTGGGTGATGCCATCCGGGCTCACCTCTAGGGTGTGGTAGCTGATCAGGGCATTGATATCGGGTGGGGTGGTGGCTGCAGAAGCCGTAGCACACAGCAGCAAAGCCGGCAGCAGAGCCCGACACAGTAGCCCGGAAGCAGAACGCCAGAACAGAGTGAAACAGACAGACACGGCACAAAAACCCGGCATAGAGAGAACATCCTTTTTTTACATACGAAAAAGCAGGCCCTGTCGGGCCTGCCTGAGCGGAGCGGTGGATTAGAGATCCAGCGCCGTCTTCACCAGCTCGAACACCTTGGTGTTATCCAGGGTGCCCTTGAAGGTATTGGCATTGGTACCACTCGCAAACAGCATGACATCGCCACCGCCATGGGTCTCGGAGCCGAGTTTCACGCCACTTTCTTGCAGATAGTCATCGGCCATAACCTCGTCGCTGGTCAGATCGGTGCGGGTGTCCTTACGATTCGGGCCGTTGCCGAACGCCAGGGTGGTGATGGCATTGCCATTCACATCCCGCTTGATGGTCTTGTCGCTGCCTTCCTTGACCAGATCCAGAATGTTGTTGCCCTTGGCCGAATAGCCATTGAAGGTCATGGTGTGGTCATGGTCGGCGGTGACTACGATCAGGGTATCCTTCAGGTCTACCTTGGCCAGTGCTGCCTTGATGGCGTCATCGAAGGCGACGGCATCTTGCAGCGCCCGCTTGGCATTGGTGCCGTGCAGGGCATGGTCGATACGACCCCCTTCGACCATCAGGAAGTAACCATCAGAATTGTTCTTCAGGATGTCGATGGCCTTGCTGGTCATATCGGCCAGGGAGGGCTGGGTACTGGCGGCATTCTTTTGCCGATCCAAATCGTAATCCAGATGGTAGTCGGTGGTGAACAGGCCAATCAGACGGCTGGTGGCAGCTGGATCTACATCGGCCAAGCCGGCTTTGGTGGTCACGCTGGCATAGCCTTGCGCCTGGAGCTCGGCAGGCAGATCCCGGCCATCGGCGCGGCCACGCTTGTTGCTGGTCGCGTTGTAGGGGGTCCAGTAGTTGGCGCCGCCGCCCATCAGTACGTCCACGCCATCGCCCAGTGCGGTATTGAAACCGGCACCACCCGGGATGGCTTGCGCGGCTATGTCATAGGCGGCATCACGATGGCAGATGTGGGCATAGGTCGCAGCCGGGGTAGCATGGGTCAGCTCGGTGGTGGTGATGGAGCCCACCGCTTTGCCCTTGGCCTTGGCCAGCTCCAGCAGGGTCGGCACGGCTTGGCCATTGGTGCTGGCGCAACCACTAAGACCCTTGTTGCCGTTGGCGTCCTTGAGCACTGCTTCAGCCACAGTATCCGAGCTCATGGAGATGACTTCGTTGTTCATCTTCACGCCAGTCATGTAGGCCGCCATGGAGGGGGCCGAGTCGGTGGTCTGGGCATCGTGGGAGAAGGTCTTGATGCGTGCTGCGTAGTCCAGGGTTTCCATGGTCAGCAAGCCTTCTTCGCCGACGCTGTAGATCTGGGCGGCGGTGACCGTGGTCGGGCCCATGCCATCCCCGAGGAAGAAGATAACATTCTTGACCGGAGCCGCCAGAGCGGCAGATGAAGCAAGAGCCGTGGCGATGGTGGCACTGAACAGGATCGGTTTTAACATGATGAGAGTTCCTTGAATTCGGGTGATTACAGACCGGCGGCCGTCTTGAGCTTGTTGAATACGGCGGTGTTTTCCATGACACCGTGGAAGCTGTCGGCTCCCATACCGGTTGCCCCGAGGAAGACATGGGTGCCACCGTGGGTTTCACTGCCTGGGGTTCCGACTTCGAAGACCACTTCCTGGCGATAGTCATCGGCGCTGGTGGTGGCATCGTCGATGGCCGTGCGCGCACCCTCTACTCGGTTGGAGCCGTTACCGAAGCCGATGATGGAGTAGGGCATGCCGTTGGCATCGGTTGCTGGTTGGCCGACACTGCTACCGGCGTAGTTTTTCACCACCCCCAGAACACCGGCTTCGCTGTCGGTGGTCTTACCGGTGCGTTTGGCATAACCGTTCAGCACCAGCGTGTGGTCATGGTCGGCGGTGACCACGATCAGGGTGTTTTTCAGTTCCGGATCCAGCACCTTCATCTTGTCGATGGCGGTCTTGATGGCGGTATCGAAGGCAATGGTATCTTGCAGCGCCCGCTTGGCATTGGTGTCATGCAGGGCGTGGTCGATGCGGCCGCCTTCGACCATCAGGAAGAAGCCTTTCTCTTTCTGGCTCAACACATCGATGGCTTTGGTGGTCATGTCACTGAGCGATGGCTCTGTGCTGCCTGCAGTTTTGACGCGATCCAGCTCATAAGAGAGGTGGCTGCCGTTGAACAGACCGAGCAGGGGCTTGTCGGTGCCTGCGGCGTTCATCTCGCTCAGGGTGCTGGCGTAGTTATAACCCAGCGCCTGCAGCTCGCTGATCAGGTTGCGGCTGTCGGTCCGGGAGCCGGAGGCATCGCTGGGCAGAAATTGCTTGCGGCCACCGCCGAGGATGACATCCAGACCCGAGCCCAGGGCGCTGTTAAAGCCCGTACCATTCGGCACTAATTGTGCCGCGATGTCGTTTTCCAGATCCCGATTACAGATGTGAGCATAAGTCGCCGCCGGGGTGGCATGGGTGACTCGGGTGGTGGTCACAACCCCGGTGCCCATGCCGGAAGCCTTGGCCAGCTCCAGCAGGGTAGTCAGGGCCTTGCCTGCGCTGGTGGAACAGTCCGCTTGCTGGGTGGCAGCGCTATCCATGGAGATGACGCCGTTATTGCTCTTCACGCCGGTCATATAGGCCGCCATGGAAGGCGCGGAGTCGGTGACCTGGGAATCGTTGGAATAGGTCTTGAGGAACGCGGTTTCCGGCAGGGTATCGATGGTCAGGTTGCCATCCTCGCCGTAGGCGTAGATCCGTGATGCGGTCAGGGTGGTGATGCCCATGCCGTCACCGAGGAAAAACAGCACGTTTTTCGGCGTCGGCTCGACGGTCGTTTCGGTCGAGTCGCTGTTACAACCGGCGACGAGTAGACCGGCGGAGAAGAGTAGGGCAAGAGGTGCCAACTTGTGCATGGTAGTGAAACTCCTGGACTGAAAGTGGCTCGATACTAGGAGCTGGTTGTGACAGTTTTATGGACGAAACATGATGAAAATGACTAATTTCTGTGAAATTTGCCGATTTATTAATGACGTAGCAGCTAGTGTTTGTTATTTTTTAACGTTCATTCACTATTGTTGGTTATGCGATAAAATTGCATAAATTCAACAACAGCCTAGGAGAGACGCATGGACAATTTCGCATTTCACAACCCCACCAAGATCCTGTTTGGTACAGGTCAAATCGCGGCGGTCGGTCAGGAAATCCCGCAAGAGTCACGCATTCTCATCACCTATGGCGGTGGTAGTGTGGTCAAGTTCGGCGTATTGGACGAGGTCAAGGCCGCTCTGGCCGGACGTCCACTGTTTGAATTTTCCGGCATCGAGCCCAATCCGACCTATGAAACCTTGATGCAGGCGGTTGAGCTGGTGAAGCGGGAGAGCATTGATTTTTTGCTGGCCGTCGGTGGCGGCTCCGTGATCGATGGCACCAAATTTATTGCCGCCGCGGCCTGCTGGGGTGGCTCTGATCCTTGGGACATACTGCTGGATGGCGGTGCCACGGTTAAAACCGCATTGCCGATGGGTGCCGTGTTGACCCTGCCGGCAACGGGCTCGGAGATGAATTGCGGGGCTGTGATCAGTCGCAAGGAGACCCGGATCACGCTCCCGGCGGCCAACGGCGCCAATGCCGGAGTCTCGATGATTACCAAGAGTCAGCAGGACAAACTCTACTTCATGCACCCGGCGGTCTATCCGCGCTTTTCGGTGCTGGATCCGACCAAGAGCTACACGCTGCCGCCCCAGCAGACGGCCAACGGCATCGTCGATGCTTTTGTCCATGTCATGGAGCAGTATCTGACCTACCCGGTGGATGCCAAGGTGCAGGACCGTTTCGCCGAGGGGCTATTGCTGACCCTGATCGAAGACGGCCCCAAGGTGTTGGCCGAGCCGGAAAACTATGCGGCCCGCGCCAATATCATGTGGACGGCGACCATGGCGCTGAACGGTTTGATTGGTACTGGTGTGCCCCACGATTGGGCGACCCATATGATGGGTCACGAGCTCACGGCGCTGCAGGGATTGGATCACGCCCGAACGCTGGCGGTGATCCTGCCTGCGGTGCTGGAACAACAGCGCGACAGCAAGCGGGAAAAGTTGCTGCAATACGCCGCGCGGATCTGGGATCTGCACAGCGGCGACGAGGCGAGCCGGATCACGGCGGCCATTGCCAAGACCCGCGAGTTTTTCGAATCGCTGGGTGTCGCCACCCGATTGGCCGCGTATGGCGTCACCGCCGAAGCCATTGCGCCTGTGCTGGCCAAACTGGAGCAGCACGGCCGTTTCCCTCTCGGCGAGCGTCAGGATGTGACCCTGGACGCAAGTCGTCGCATTCTTGAGGCCTCGCTCTGAGTCTTTCTCGCTTGATTCCGCTAGGGTTGGGAGAAGAGAGCAGGAGGTTCGCGATGGCAAGATGGCGCTGTGAAGTGTGTGATTATGTGTATGACGAGGCCGAAGGGCTTCCCGAAGAGGGGATAGCGCCGGGGACTCCCTGGTCGCTGGTTCCCGAGGATTGGCTCTGCCCGGATTGTGGCGTTAGTAAAGCGAGTTTTGTCTTGGATGATGAGACCTGAGATAGACGCTATCTGAAACGACAAAGCCCCCGAAATCGGGGGCTTTTTTACGGATTTTTTCTGCAACAGCGCTTAGTGGCTGGTAACAACCACATCATCGGCGGTGTGAGTCGGCTCTTCGGCATGCCCTTCGGCACCGTGCATCCAGTAGATCAGCTTGTTGGCAAACACCAGCAGGATGGCGGCACTGGCCACGGCGGTGATGGCGATGCCACCGAAGATGGACATGGCACCGGATTCACCGACATAGGAGCCGATCATGCCGGCGGCATAGTTGGCCAGGGCGACAAAGCCGAACCAGGCACCCATCATCAAGGAGGCCAGACGCAGCGGAGCCAGCTTGGTGACCATGGACAGACCGATAGGCGACAGGCACAGCTCGCCCAGGGTGTGGAACAGGAAGGCGCCGACCAGCCAGAACATGGAGGTCTTGACGGTTTCATCGCCACCTTGCTGCAGTACGGCCCCGATCATGAACAGGAAGCCAACAGCTAGGAACAGCAGGCCCATGGCAAACTTCACCGGTGAGCTGGGTTCACGTTTCCCCAACTTGACCCAGATGGCGGCAACGAGCGGCGCTAGTGTGATGATGAAGAAGGGGTTCAGGGACTGGAACCAGGCGGTCGGTACTTCAAAGCCGCCCAGCATCCGATCGGTGTAGTTCTGGGTATACAGGTTCATCAGACCACCGGCCTGTTCGAAACCAGCCCAGAAAATGATGGTAAACAGACCCATCACCAGGATGACTTTGATGCGATCCACTTCCTGCTTGGTCAGCGGTGCTTTTTGCGCTGCACTGCGTTGTGCTGCGGCCCGTTGTGCCGCTGGCACACGACCGATATCGCCCAGATAGCGTTGGGACAACAGCGCCTGGATCAGCAAGGAGATGAGCATACCGATACCGGCAGCGACGAAGCCGGCTTGCCAGCCCCACTCGGCGGCAACGGCACCCGCCACAAAGCCCGCCAGCAGCGCACCCAGGTTGATGCCCATGTAGAAAATGGTGAAGGCACCATCACGGCGGTGATCACCTTGCTCGTACAAGTCACCCACCATGGTGGAGATGTTGGGCTTGAACATACCGTTACCGGCGATCAGTAGCGCCAGACCGACATAGAACACCTGGTCGACAAGACCCGGGAACATGGCATGGGGCAGAGCCAGAGTGAATTGGCCTGCAGCCATCATGATGGCGCCGAAAACGATGGCGCGACGCTGACCGAGGAAGGTATCGGCCAACCAGCCACCGATGAGCGGTGTGATGTAGACCAGACCTGTGTAGATGCCATACAGCTTGAGGGCATCGGCTTGCGTCCAGCCCAGGCCACCGGCAGTAGTTTGGGCAGTCAGATAGAGCACCAACAGGGCGCGCATGCCGTAGTAGGAGAATCGCTCCCACAGCTCGGTGCTGAATAACAGGAAGAGTCCCTTGGGGTGTCCCCACAGGGTACCTTGTTGTGACGGTATGGATCTGGACATGAACTTCACCTTGATTCTGTTGTTATTGTGTTCCCGCTCAGCGAGAGGCAAACGTTATAAAACAGCAACAGCGTAAAATCCAGAAAACAGATCAATTTTGTGGTGAATTCATCCGTATTGTGACGATTATTCCGATTTATGGGTTGTTCATTTGAGATTGGTTGGCGATATAAACGTTTTACTCGCTCATTGTTAGCATAAAGTTGTGGTCGGATCTCGGGCACAAAAAAGGGCGGTAAAACCGCCCTTGAAAACTGCAGTTGAGCCGGGCTGATCAGTCCAGCTGAGCAACCACCTCTTTGAGATAGGCTTTGAAGTCGGCACCAATGCTCTTGTGGCGCAGGCCGTAGACGATGTTGGCTTTCATATAGCCCAGCTTGCTGCCGCAATCGTGGCTCATGCCCTTCATCCGGTAGGCATCGACCTGCTCCTTGTCCATCAACATGGCGATGGCATCGGTGAGCTGGATTTCATCGCCCGCACCGAGCGGGGTTTTTTCCAGCAGCGGCCAGACATTGGCGGAGAGCACATAACGACCCACCACGGCCAGGTTGGAGGGGGCCTCCTCAATGGAGGGCTTCTCGACCATGGCGGTCATCGGCAGGGACTCACCGGCGGCTAGGGTGCCGCCATTGATATCGGCAATCCCGTAGTCACTGACTTTATCCTGTGGCACCGGTTCGACCATGATCTGGCTGACCGAGGTCTCGATGAAGCGTTTGACCATTTCGGCCAGATTGTCCTTGAGCGGATCGCTCGCCACTTCATCGATCAGTACATCCGGCAGCAACACGGCAAACGGGCTGTCACCGACCAGCGGATGAGCACAGAGGATGGCGTGACCCAAGCCCTTGGCCTCGCCTTGGCGGATGTGCATGATGGTGACATCTTTGGGGCAGATGTTCTGCACTTCGGCCAGCAGCTGACGCTTGACCCGCTTTTCCAGGGTTGCTTCCAGCTCGAAGCTCTTGTCAAAGTGGTTTTCGATGGAGTTCTTACTGGAGTGGGTAACCAGAATGATCTCTTTGATGCCCGCAGCAATCGCTTCTTTAACGACATACTGGATCAGGGGCCTGTCGACTACCGGCAACATCTCTTTGGGAATGGCTTTGGTGGCAGGCAGCATACGCGTGCCAAGACCGGCTACCGGGATAACGGCCTTGCGCACAATGATCTCTTTTTTCATGTTTCATCCTTGCTCAACAACGAGTGGCTAAGCACATGATAGCCGAGCTTGGCGTCCGCTCCAATCGGATTACTTGCTGCGGGTCAGCTGAGGTTCAGTGTCGAATGGGCCGCCTCAAGCCGGACAGCCCATTCCCCGGAGGGTGGATTAATCGAGGGTTAGCTCGGCTTGATGCTCACTGACAAATCGCTCACTGATACCGTTTACTTCCGCCAGCTCTTCCAGGCTCTTGAAACCGCCATGTTCGGTCCGCCAGGCAATGATGGCGTCGGCCTTTTTCTTGCCGATCCCCTTGAGGGCCATAAATTGTTCCGCGGTGGCAGAGTTGATAGGGAGCTTGGCGCTATCAACCTGCTGGGTTGTCGCCTGCGCATCGGTAGTGGCGGTATCGGCGGCGAACGCCATATTGCCGATAAAGGGTTGGGTTGCCAGTAACAGGGCAAAGAGAGTGGCTTTGAGTGTCATGCAAAATCTCCTGAAAAATAGTTAGGTATCAATGGCCTGAGGCCATGTTCAGCATCGGTAAGTTTTGCGCGGAAGAGGACTGTCAGTTCGTCCGGTTGGCATGGGGCGTATTACCGATATGGGTAGGACGAGGTATCCCGACTTGGCTATAACTCATTGATTTTCGATATTAGGCCGTCGATCATCTCTGGGGTAAGATGCGATCATCAAGAGGGAATACGATGATGCAACTGACAGACAAATTGATTGATTCGGTCATCAAGGTGGCCGAGGAAGCGGGGCGGGCGATCCTGGGGGTCTATGACGGCCCGATAAAGGTAACAGTCAAGGAGGACGAGAGTCCGCTGACCCAGGCGGACAAGGCGGCACACAACGTCATCGAGTATGCGCTGGAGCACCTGACGCCGGAGTGGCCTGTAGTGTCGGAAGAATCGGATGAGAAGGCTAAACAGCGCCGCACACAAGCCGAGTGTTACTGGCTGATTGATCCGCTGGATGGCACCAAAGAGTTTATTCGTCGTAATGGCGAATTCACGGTGAATATTGCGTTGATCCTGCACGGCAAGCCGGTGTTTGGGGTGGTGCATGTACCGGTGACGCGATTGAGTTACTGGGGCGGATTGGGACTGGGCTCCTGGAAGCGCAGCGATCAGGGACAGCAGGCGATCAAGGTCAGCCCGCCACTACCCGGGTTTCCGCTCAAGGTGGTGGGCAGTCGCTCGCATCTGACGGCGGAAACGGAGGCCTATCTGGCGGCGCTGGGAGAGTATGAACTGGTTTCAGTCGGCAGCTCCTTGAAGTTCTGCCTGGTCGCCGAGGGCAAAGCCCATCTTTATCCGCGACTGGGACCAACCTGTGAATGGGATACGGCGGCGGCACAAGCCGTGCTTGAGGGCGCCGGTGGCCATGTCGAGACCCTGGAAGGCGAGGCGCTGCACTACAGTAAACCAGATATTCTCAATCCCTGGTTTGTGGCCCGGACCTGAATCCTGGTTCGCGCGGAACTGGCGGCGTGAGTCGCTGATATGAAACGGGGGCCTAAGTGGGCCCCCGTTTCATGTGATGCAGTGAGCTCAGGTTGACGATTGGTTTACTGCAAATCGCTTTGGGCGATAACCTGGGCCGCCAGTGTCTGCAGATATTCGGCCGAGAGTCGCAACTGCGCCAGCTCTCCGGCGGTGAGCGGATACTCCAGAATGCGGGCGACGCCACAACTATCCACCAGGGTCGGCACACTCAGCACGCAATCCTCGATCCCGTATTGGCCCTCCAGCAAGACACCCACGGGTAGAATCGACCCTTCATTGAACAGGATCGCCTGCACGATCCGGTAGAGACTGGCGGCTATGCCATGGTTGGTATTCTGCTTGCGCTGGAAGATCTCGAAACCGGCCTGCTTGACCTCTTCGAGCAACTTGCTGTGATCGACGCGGGGGCGGCCAATCATGTCGCACCAGGCATCCATGGGTAGGCCACCAATATTGGTGATACTCCAGGGGATGAAGCTGGTTTTGCCGTGTTCGCCCAGCACATAGCCCATGACGTTCTTTGGATCCACTCCCACCTTGTCGCCGACAATTTTCATAAAGCGCGCCGAGTCCAGCACGCAACCGGCACTGATGACCCGCTCGGCTGGATAACTGGTGTTGCGGATGACAAAACGCGTGACCAGATCCACCGGGTTGGTAGCAAATAGCAGGATGGCCTCAGGGGCCACCTTCTCCAGCTCGCGGGCTATCTCGACGGTAATGCGGGCGTTGATCAGCGCCAGCTCATCGCGACTTTGCCCCTGCTTGATCTGCGCCCCGGCAGTGATGATGACCAGACGACTGCCCGCGCAATCGCTGTAGCTGCCATGGGTCAGTTTGACATTGCGGCTGAAGGTGAGGGATGTGGTATGGCCGAAATCCAGGATCTCGCCCTTGGCCTTCTCGTCATTCAGATCCACCAACACCAGATTGTCGCAGGCTCCATTGAGCAGCAGGTACTGACAGACAGAGACGCCGACTGCGCCTGCACCTATGACTGAAACTTTCATCTTGTTCTCCTGACGGAGCATCCCGAACCCGGATGCGATGTCTACTGTATTGCAAAACCTTTGCCATATATATATCTACATGAATTGCGATTAAGTAGTGCAAAACCACAACTTCAGACAATTCTACGGGTGCAATCGCTTAAGGCTGGTGCAGGAGAGGTGGCGAACAACCTGAGCGCTAGTGTGTGGCAAGATAGAACAGGACAAGATGCGGGAAACAAACAGGGCGGCTTGCTGCCGCCCTGCTGGAGATCCGGGAAGACGAGGCGGCTTAGAAGAAGGCTTGTTCCGGTTTGACGGTGATCTTCAATGGCTTGACGGTGACCTGGGCATAGACCCCTGCGGCGACATAAGGGTCGGCATCGGCCCAAGCTTGCGCCTCGCTCAGGCTGGCAAACTCGGCAATCACGGTACTACCGGTAAAGCCTGCGTCAGCCGGGTCCTCGGCATCGATGGCGGGATTTGGTCCTGCCAGCAGCAGACGCCCGGCGTCGTTGAGCGCCTGCAACCGGGCCAGATGGGCCGGACGGGCTTCCTTGCGCAGCGGCAGGCTGTTGCTCACATCTTCGGAATAGATCAGATACCACATGGTGGGCTCTCCTTGGCAATGGGATCAAAAACACAGGCGCCATGGGGCGCCTGTGGTGGTCACTCTTTTTGTTCGGCCGGTAGATGGCGGTAGAGGTAAAACACCGTCAGCAGGGTAAACAGCAGGGTCATCCCCAGTAGGCCGAAGACCTTGAAATTCACCCACACCTCTTGGGGCAGGTTGAAGGCGATATAGGTATTGGCGGCGGCACAAAGCGCGAAAAAGCCAGCCCACGCCAGATTGACGCGATTCCAGATCGCATCCGGCAGTTGCATCTCCTTGCCCAGCATCCGTTTGATCAGCGGCTTCTTGAACACCAGTTGGCTGACTAGCAGGGCACCAGAGAACAGCAGGTTGATGACGGTGACCTTCCATTTGATGAAAGCATCATCGTGGAAGAACAGGGTGAAACCACCAAACACCAGCACCATCCCCAGAGTGATGAGATGCATCTTCTCCAGCTTGCGCAGGGTGAACCAGGTGATGGCGATCTGCAGTACGGTCACCACCATCAGGGCGCCGGTCGCAGCATAGATGTCATAGAACTTGTAGACGGCGAAAAACACCAGCAGGGGGATCAAATCGAAAAACTGTTTCATGCCTGTACCTCATCAGCAACGAGGCCCCAGTCTAGCGACTGATCGATGAGAAACAAAGTAAAAAGCCCGGGATCCACAGGATCCCGGGCTCTGAAATATGATGCGTGGGTGTTACTTAGTAGGCCGTGGCGGCCTTCATCTCACGCACAAATTGCTCAAGCGCGGCCAGCATCTGGGCTGGGGCGGCCAGATTCTTCTCGATGATCTTAACCACCGCCGAGCCGGAGATGGCGCCTGCGGCACCCGAGGCGATGGCCTCCTTGACCTGAGCTGGCTCGCTGATGCCAAAACCCAGCAGCGCGGGGGCGGCATGGAATGACTTCAGGGTTTCAATCAAGTGACCAATCGGCTTACCCGCCCGGGTTTCGGTACCGGTTACCCCGGCGCGACTGAGCAGATAGGTGTAACCCGAGCCCAGCTCCGCCACTTTTTTCAGGGTAGCCTCATCGCCATTGGGTGGCGCGATAAAGATGGAGGCGATACCGACCTTATCGGCGGCTGCTTTATAGGGGGCGGACATCTCAACCGGGACGTCGGCGACCAGCACCGAATCGACTCCGGCGGCGACGGCGCGCTGATAGAAGCCATCGATGCCTTTGGCATAGACCAGATTGGCATACAGCAGCAGGCCAATCGGCAGCTTTGGGTACTTGGCACGCACCTGTTCGAGGATCTCGAAGCAGGTATCGGGTGTGGTACCAGCATTCAGGGCGCGTGTGGTGGCATCCTGAATCGTCGGGCCATCGGCCACCGGATCGGAGAAGGGGATGCCCAATTCCAGGGCATCGGCACCACCGGCCACCAGGGCATCGATGATCTGCAATGACAGCTCGGGAGTGGGGTCGCCCAGCGTCACGAACGGCACAAAGGCGCCCTCATTTTTGGCGGCCAGATCGGCAAACAGTTCAGCGTAACGGCTCATTACAGGGCTCCTTGCTTTTGCAGAATATCGGCGACGGTGAAGATGTCCTTATCGCCACGGCCGGAGAGGTTGACGATGAGCACCTGTTCCAGCTCCGGATTTTCACGGGCCATTTTCAGGCCATGGGCCAGGGCATGGGAGGATTCCAGGGCCGGAATGATCCCTTCATGCCGCGCCAGCTCCTGGAAGGCATCCAGGGCTTCCTGATCGGTGATGGAGACATATTCGGCACGCCCGGTGGCGGCCAGATGAGCGTGTTGCGGGCCGACGGAAGGGAAGTCGAGCCCTGCAGAGATGGAGTAGGACTCCTCAATCTGGCCGTGTTTGTCCTGCATCAGGTAGGAGTGCATGCCGAAAAATACCCCCTTGGTGCCATGGCCCAGCGGTGCGCCATGCTCGCCACTCTCGATGCCATGGCCACCGGGCTCGACACCGATGAGGCGCACTCCGGCGTCATCGATAAAATCGGCAAACATACCGATGGCATTCGAACCACCACCGACGCAGGCGATGACCGCATCGGGCAGGCGGTGTTCGGCCTGTTGCAGCTGTACCTTGGCTTCTTCGCCGATCATGCGCTGGAACTCGCGCACTATGGTCGGGAAGGGGTGGGGACCGGCGGCAGTACCCAGCATGTAGTGGGTATCTTCGTAGTTGGCGGTCCAGTCACGCAGCGCCTCGTTACAGGCATCCTTGAGGGTGGAGGAGCCTGCGGTGACCGGTACCACTTCGGCACCCATCAGGCGCATGCGGAAGACGTTCGGCTTCTGGCGCTCCATATCCACGGCGCCCATGTAGACCCGACACGGCAAATCGAGCAGGGCACAGGCCAGTGCAGTGGCCACGCCGTGCTGACCGGCGCCGGTTTCGGCGATGATGCGGGTCTTGCCCATGCGTTTGGCCAGCAAGGCCTGACCCAACACCTGGTTGGTCTTGTGGGCACCACCGTGCAGCAAGTCTTCACGCTTGAGGTAGAGCTTGGTCTTGGTGCCCTTGGTCAGGTTGCGACACAGCGTCAGCGGAGTCGGGCGCCCGGCGTACTCGGTCAGCAGGGTGCGGAATTCTTCATGAAAAGCGGGATCGGCTTGGGCATCGAGAAAGGCTTTTTCCAGCTGCAAGAGGGCCGGAACCAGGATTTGCGGCACGTACATGCCGCCAAATTCACCGAAAAAAGGGTTGAGCAGAGTCATCACAATCGTCCTTAAAGTAAGTTGCTTACCGCCATACCAGCTGGTTCGTCGCCATGAGTCATGGCGTGAATGGTCGCTTAGTAGGCGCGCAGCGCCGTGAAGGCGCGTTGGAGCTTGTCGGCATCCTTGATGCCGGGAGCAGACTCCACTCCTGAATTCAGATCCAGTCCGAGACAGCCAACTCGACTCGCGTGTTGGGCATTGTCCGGGTTGATGCCACCCGCCAGCATCAACTGGGTTTTATCCAGCTCATCCAGCAGGGTCCAGTCGAAGGCTTGGCCGGTGCCGCCGCTCTGCTGGCCCACCTGGGTATCCAATAGGATACGATCCACCTGGCTGGCTAATTCGTGGAGTTCGTGACGCGGCAATTGCTCACCGATGGCCACGGCCTTCCAGATCTGGCAGCCTTCCGGCAGCGCCGAACGCAGGGCGGTGATATAGGCGGAGTCCTCCTGACCGTGCAATTGCACCGCCGCCAGGCCTAACTGGTGCACGGTCTGCAGCACGGTATCCAGCTCGGCGTTCTGGAATACGCCGACATAACGCAGCGGGGCGGCCGTCATCACCGTCTTGGCCTGCGGAATATCGACACAACGCGGGCTCTTGCTGACGAAGATCAGCCCACCATGGACGGCGCCAACTCGATAAGCGGCTTGTGCCGCTTCTGGCGTGGTGAGGCCACACACCTTGTTCTGTCCCAGGATCAACTGGCGACAGGCTAAGTCCACATCGGCTTGCCCCATCAGTGAGGAGCCGACCAGGAAGCCGTTGGCGAAGGTACTGAGATCCTTGACCTGGGCATGGCTATGAATGCCGGATTCGCAGATGACGATGCGATCGCCGGGTAGGCGCGGGGCCAACTGTTTGGTGCGGTTCAAGTCGATGGTGAGATCCCGCAGGTTGCGGTTGTTGATGCCCACCACCTTGGCGCCCAGTGCTATGGCCCGCTCCAGCTCCTCCTCGTTGCTGACTTCGGTCAGGATCCCCATTTGCAGGCTGGTGGCGACGGCGGCGAGCTCGCTATAGGCCCGATCGGTCAGTACCGAGAGCATCAACAGCACGGCATCGGCCTGATAGTGACGGGCCAGATAGACCTGATAGGGGTCGATGACGAAATCCTTGCACAGCACCGGCACCGAGACCTGAGCGCGCACCTGGGGCAGAAAATCAAAATTGCCCTGGAAATACTTCTCATCAGTCAGCACCGAGATGGCGGCTGCATAACGGCCATACACAGCGGCAATGGCTGCCGGATCGAAGTCGTTGCCGATCAGTCCCTTGGAGGGAGAGGCCTTCTTGCACTCGAGAATAAACACAGTGCGCTCACCAGAGAGCGCCGCGGTGAAGTCCCGATCGCTGGGCGTCAGTTGGTCGATAAAACCGGCCAGTGGCTGGCTGGCCTTCCGGGCCTCAACCCACAACTGCTTGTCGGCGACAATTTTGCCGAGCACCGTCTGGTTGATGGATTCAAGATTCAGCATGGGTTTCCTTACTCCTCGCTATGACTCAGTACGGCCAGGCGGCTCACCCGGTCCAGGGCTTTGCCACTGTGCAACGTCGCCAGAACCAGCGCGGCGGCTTGTTTGAAATCGGGACTGACGCCACCCATGACCAGCAGGGGGGCCAGATTGATGGCGATGGCACTGTTCTGGGCATCGCTACCACGACCGGCGAGGATCATTTCGCTGATCTGGCGGTTCTGCTCCGGTTCACCGCCGCGAATGGCTTCCAGCGGGAACTCCTGCAAACCAAAATCAGCGGGGCTTAGATGATACTGGCGGATCTCGCCATCGATAATTTCAGCCACAGTGGTGCTGCCATGAATGGCAATTTCGTCCAGTCCAGAGCCGTGCACCACCATACCGCGGCTCAGTCCCAACTGCTGCAGAGTTTCGGCAATCGGTGCCACCAGGGACGGGCTGTAGACCCCCATCAGTTGGTAGCTGGGCCGCGCCGGATTAATCAGCGGGCCGAGCACGTTGAAGATGGTGCGGGTTTTCAGGGCATTGCGCACCGGCATGGCATGGCGCATGGCGCTGTGGTACTGGGGCGCAAACAGGAAGCAGACATTCTCTTCATCCAGACAGCGGCGGGCAATGGCCGGGCTCATATCCAGACGGACGCCTAATTTATCCAGCAGATCCGAAGAGCCGGTCTTGGAGGAGACGCTGCGGTTGCCATGTTTGGCCACCTTGATGCCGCATTCGGCGCCCACCAGCGCCGACAGGGTGGAGACATTGATGGTGTGCAGGCCATCGCCACCGGTACCGACGATATCGCAGAAGTCGTAATCTGGCCGGGGGAACGGTTTGGCGGCAGCAATCAGGGCGCTAGCGGCTCCAGCGATTTCGCTCGGCGCTTCACCCTTCATCTTCAGCGCAGTCAGCAGGGACGAGAGCACTATAGGGTCCATCTCGCCACGCAACAGCACCTCGAACAGTGCCTGACTGGCCTCAAGGCTGAGACTCTCACCGCGGTAGAGTTGTTCCAGGGACTCATGCATGGGCTGCCTCCTGCGGAGCTGTGATGAAGGCCAGGCTCTGGGTCAGCAGCCGCGCGCCTTCGGTGGTCATGATGGATTCTGGATGAAACTGGAAGCCTAATACCCGATCGGCGCGGTGCAGCACCGCCATCGGCATCTCCTGGTAATGGGCGACCACTTCCAGCTCGGCCGGAACATAAGTAGCGACCAGCGAGTGGTAACGGGCTACCGGCAACGGATTGGCAAAGCCCTGGAACATATCCTGGCCACTGTGCTCGATGAGCGAGCTCTTGCCATGGATGATCTCCCCCGCTGAGCCGACGGTGCCGCCATAGTATTCGCAGATGGCTTGATGACCCAGGCAGATCCCCAGGATCGGCACCTTGCCACGGCACAGACCGATCAGTTCAATCATGCAACCGGCCTCATGGGGAGCGCCGGGACCGGGGGAAAGCACCAGTACCACTTCTTCGCCACAGGCGGCGATCTGGGCGTAGATCTGGGCGGCCGGCATGCTGTTGCGGTAGATGCGCACATCACAGCCCAGGGAGCGGAACTGATCCACCAGGTTGTAGGTGAAGGAGTCGAAGTTATCGAGCAGGAAAATAGTTTTAGCCATGGGTCACCTCCGCGAGAGTCTTGCCGTGGGCCAGTGCAATGGCGTTGAGCACGGCGGCTGCCTTGCTGCGGGTTTCATCGGCTTCCGCCTGAGGACGGGAATCATAGACCACACCGGCTCCGGCCTGGACGTGGGCGACTCCGTGTTTGACAAAGGCCGAACGGATCACGATGCAGGTATCCATGTCGCCGTTGCCGGAGAGATAACCGACCGCACCGCCGTAACTGCCACGGCGCTGACCTTCGACCTCGCGAATGAGTTCGGAGGCGCGGATCTTCGGCGCGCCCGTCAGGGTGCCCATGTTCATGCAGGCCTGATAGGCGTGCAGGGCATCCAGATCGTGACGCAGGGTGCCGACTACCTTGGAGACCAGGTGCATGACGTGGCTGTAGCGATCAACTTTCAGCAAGTCGCGTACATAGCGGGTACCGGGTTCGCTGATGCGAGCTATATCATTGCGCGCCAGATCGACCAGCATCAGGTGCTCGGCGGTCTCCTTGCCATCCTGACGCAACTCCAGCTCGATGCGACCATCCAGATCCAGATTGATGCTGCCATCGGCATTGAAACCACGGCGGCGGGTTCCGGCAATCGGGTACATCTCGACCTGGCGGTTATGGGTCTCGAATTTCACCGCACTCTCCGGCGAGGCGCCGAACAGGGTGAAGTCCCGATCATTCATGTAGAACATGTAGGGGCTGGGGTTGGTCTTCTTCAGCTGACGGTAGGCTAGCAGCGGCTGCGGGCAGGGTAGGGAGAAGCTGCGGGAGGGAACGACCTGGAAGATGTCGCCCTTGCGGATATTCCCCTTCAGACGCTCTACATCGGCACAGAAGGCCTTGTCATCCCGGTTGGTGGTGACCAGACCGTCCAGCGGCAGGGCGGCGGGTAACTCGGGAGCGACGAAATGGTTGCAGCGTGCACTCAGGGCTTCGAGGCGGCCTTGCAGGCGCTGGAATTCATCCGCGAACGCCTCGCCACCAAAGGCCACGGCGCGCAGTTGACTGCGTTTGAGGCGATGGTCGATGTGGATCAGGGTTTCGGCCACATAGAAACAGAAGTCCGGACAGTCATTGCTGGCATCGGCTGCTGCGGGCAGGGTTTCGTAATTGGCAATCAGGTCATAGGCGAAGATACCGCCGAGGAAGATGGCTTCCTGGCCCTGTTCGCAATGCAATTGGGTCAGCAGGGTGCGCAGGGTATCCAGCACCGACAGCGCCTTGAGGCGGCTATCTTCATCCTGATCGGTGTCGATGGCCGGGAAGTCCAGGCTCAGAATGCTCTCTTGACGCGACTGGCTGACGGCTGGGCTCAGACCGCTTTGCAGGCGATCCAGCACCGCCAGTCCGTTGCGGTTCAAGGCCTCGGCGCTGACATTCAGGCCGCGGCAGGTTAAACGGACGCAACTGTCGATCAGCAGCAGACTCTGGGTACCCGCCTTGGTGTCGATTTCGGCGGATTCCAGCAGCAGACTATTGTCATTGGCCGTAGTGAGTTGAGCGAACAAGGCCAAGGGGTCGGCGACATAGGCGGCGTCGCTCATCAAGGCGTGCAGATGGTTGGGATGCAGCTCAGTCATGATGCGGAGCCTCCGGGGTGTCCTGTAGGTGGACAGTGCAGAACAGTTTCATGGCGATATCCTTTAATGAAGTGATTGAAAACAACAGCTTGCTTGTGTTGCTCTCACCATCGCCAGGTCTGTTTGTTGTGTTTTTGTTTCATCTCGTCCCTGTTTCCCGGATAATAAAAAAGCCCGCGGTTCCTGGCGGGCTTTTTCTGGGTATTCTGTCTGCTTAACCGTTTTTTGACATAGCAAAAGTCCCACGCCCGCTTATTTGGGAGTGTGCCACCACCAACGCATGTTCAGGGTGAAGTGCTGTGTCATGTAAAACGTCCTTGGATGACTGAAGTTATGCGACGGGATATCCCGCGAAGTGGCTACAGTAAAACGATAAAGCCGGAAGTTTGTCAAGTTTCTTTTGTAGTGGAACTCTCTGATGCGTATCGATCTGCATAGTCATTCAACGGCCTCCGATGGTCGTCTTACCCCGGCGGAGCTGATGCGCCGGGCGGTTACTCAACGGGTTGATGTCCTGGCTTTGACCGATCATGACACAGTGGCCGGTCTGGCTGAGGCCGCTCGCACCATCGCTGACGAGGCTCTGCCACTGACGCTGATTTCGGGGATCGAGCTTTCCACCAGCTGGGAATCCATGGAGATTCATGTGGTGGGTCTGCATATCGATGCGGACTCGGCTGCGCTAGCCGCTGTCATGCAACGGCAGGAAGCAGCTCGCGAGGCGCGAGGCCTCGAGTTGGGGCGGCGGCTGGCGAAGCAACGGATCGATAACGCCTATGAAGGCGCGCTGGCACTAGCCAATGGGGCCAGTCTGACCCGGGCCCACTTTGCCCGTTATCTGGTCGAAGCCGGTCACTGTCAGACTCAGCAAAAAGCCTTTGTTCTGTATATTGGTCGCGGCGGTAAGGCGTATGTCCCCCATGACTGGATCAGCATCGCCGAGGCGATTGCGGTGATCCATGCCGCAGACGGTTTGGCTGTACTTGCCCATCCTGGTCGCTATAAACTTTCTACCAAGTGGCTAAAACGTCTGTTGGCACATTTCAAAGAGGCGGGCGGTGATGCCATGGAGGTCAGTTTGCCCCAGCAAAGCCCCCAGGATCGGGCTAATCTGGGACTCTGGTGTCGCGAGCATCAGTTGCTGGCCTCGGTGGGTTCCGATTTTCATGCGCCAACCTCCTGGCAGGAGTTGGGGCGTAATCTCTGGTTGCCCAAAGATGTCACACCGGTGTGGCATACCTTTATCGACTCGGTACCGCCTGCCGTACCCGGCGCCGACGAGTCCAAGACATTCCGGGAGGAATTATGAGCCAATTTTTCGCGATGCATCCTGAAAACCCGCAAACCCGCTTGATCAACCAGGCGGTGGCGTTGATCCGCAGTGGCGGTGTGGTGATCTATCCGACCGATTCCGGCTATGCGCTGGGCTGTCTGCTGGAAAACAAGGCGGCACTGGAGCGGATCTGCCGTATTCGTCATCTCGACAGCAGCCACAATTTTACCTTGGTCTGCCGGGATCTCTCCGAGCTGTCGCTCTATTCCAAAGTGGATAATCAGGCCTTTCGTCTGATCAAGAACAACACTCCGGGGCCCTATACTTTCATTCTCAAGGCGACTAAAGAGGTTCCGCGGCGCTTGATGAACGAGAAGAAGAAGACGATTGGCATCCGGGTGCCAGCTAATCCCATTACCCAGGCTCTGTTGGCGGCGCTGGGTGAACCCCTGATGTCCACTACGCTGATTTTGCCGGGTTCTGAGGTTGCCGAATCGGATCCTTATGAAATCCGGGATCGGCTGGAGCAAGTGGTGGATCTGATTATCGATGGTGGTTATCTGGGTGAACAACCCACCACGGTCGTTGATTTTTCTGAGGATAGCCCCGAGGTGGTTCGCCACGGTGCGGGCGATCCAACCCCCTTCCTGTAAGGGATTATTTTTCATCGCCGAGAGGGCGATGAGCCCCATGATGGAGTCAAGACTCCTTGCAACAGAGTCCGGACAAGGATGCCCGGAGCGTTGCACATCCAGAGATGAACACCATGAGTGATAAGTTGCAGAGTGAAAAGTTGCAAAAAGTGTTGGCCCGGGCCGGTATCGGCTCCCGCCGCGAGATGGAAACCCTGATCACCGAAGGACGGGTCAGTGTGGATGGCAAGGTCGCGACGCTGGGAGACCGGGTGGGTCCCAACGTGGCGATCCGTATCGATGGTCATTCCATCACCGCCAAACCGGCAGAAGATGTCATTTGCCGAGTACTGGCCTATCACAAGCCCGATGGCGAGATGTGTACCCGTAAGGATCCTGAAGGTCGGCCGACGGTGTTTGATCGTCTACCCCGGATCCAGGATGCACGCTGGGTGGCTGTCGGCCGCCTCGACGTCAATACTTCCGGTCTGTTGCTGTTCACCACCGATGGTGAGTTAGCCAATCGCTTGATGCACCCCCGCCACGAAGTGGAGCGGGAATATGCGGTGCGGGTTTTCGGTGAAGTGGATGACAAGATGCTCAATCGCCTGCGTCTGGGCGTGCAGCTGGAAGATGGCCCGGCCAAGTTTGACAAGATAGTGCGTGCCGGTGGTGAGGGACTGAATAACTGGTTCAACGTAACCCTGCAAGAGGGTCGTAATCGGGAAGTCCGTCGTCTGTGGGAAACCCAGGAAGTGCAGGTCAGCCGTTTGATCCGCGTTCGTTATGGCGATGTCAAACTGGAGAAGAGTATTCCTCGGGGTGGCTGGATGGAGTTACCACTGGATAAGGTCAACTACCTACGCGAGTTGGTGGGCTTACCGCCGGAAACCCGCAGCAAGGTGCTGGTGGATGACAAGCGTAGCCAGTTCAAGCAAAGCGCCCAGATCCGGCGCGCGGTGCGCAAGCACCGGGAACTCCAGCACACCGATAATCGCCAGGCGCACCCGGAGCGCAATTATAGCGGCGGAGTCTCCCTTGATGGGCCAACACCGGTCAAACCAGCGGCCAAACGGCCGACTCGTTCTCAGGCGCAACGTACCCGTCTGGGCAGTGGTTCCGATGTGGCTCGGCCCACCGAACGCCGTCCGTCACCGCGGAAACCGCGCGGTTAAGGAGCCTGGGTCATGAGTGTGCACTCCACATCTTCTGATGCTGTCGGTACCTCGGCCCGCAAGGCGGTGGTGGTGTTCAGCGGCGGGCAGGACAGTACCACCTGCCTTATCCAGGCGTTGGCGCATTACGATGAAGTTCATGCCATCACCTTTAACTATGGTCAGCGCCATAGTCAGGAGATCGCCGTGGCTCAGGCGATTGCGGGTGAGTTGGGGGTGACGGCGCATAAGGTGCTGGATCTTTCCTTGCTCAACGAGTTGGCCATCTCGTCGTTGACCCGGGATGCCATCCCGGTGAGTTCGGCGCTTCAGGATAACGGCTTGCCGAATACCTTCGTGCCGGGTCGCAATATCCTGTTCCTGACCCTGGCGGCTGTGTATGCCTACCAGGTGGGGGCCGAGGTGGTGATCACCGGGGTCTGCGAAACTGACTTTTCCGGCTATCCGGATTGTCGGGATGAATTCGTCAAGGCCCTGAATCAGGCTCTGTGTTTGGGCTTGGAAAAGCCACTCCGGCTGGTGACGCCACTGATGTGGCTGAACAAGGCGCAAACCTGGGCGCTGGCCGATCGTTATGGTCGCTTGGACTATGTCCGAGCTCGCACTCTGACCTGCTACAACGGGCTGGTGGGTGAGGGCTGTGGCGAGTGTCCGGCCTGTGAGCTGCGCGCCCGGGGCTTGCAGATGTATCTGGCCGATCGGGAGCAAATCCAGGCACAACTGGCGACTAAAGTGGCGCTATAACCGTGCACTAGCAGCGGGCTGTTGCCTGCTGTCAACCGCCCGTCACTTGACCCGAAACACCGCTCCACATACTCTGTGGCGGTGTTTTTTTTTGATGAGGCCAATATGAACAGCGACAGTAGTCCCTCGTGCTACTTTTCTTCTTTCCCGTCAACCGCTCTCCGGTTACCCCTGCATGCTTGTTATCGTCTCTCCCGGCTGCTGTGAATGGCTGTGACGCCATGAATTTTCTATCTTTTTTTAGTGTTATTGCTGCTGTGGAGTCATGATGCTCGAGTTTGCCTGGATGATGGATCCGACCGCTTGGTTGGGGTTGCTGACGCTAGTGGTCCTGGAAATTGTTCTCGGGATCGATAATCTGCTGTTCATCGCCATTTTGGCGGAAAAATTACCGCCCGAATTGCGAGACAGAGCGCGCCGGATCGGCTTGGCGCTGGCGCTGTTGATGCGTATGGTGCTGCTGATTAGCCTCTCCTGGCTGGTTCGTCTCACCGAGCCGATGATTACCCTGTTCAATCATGACTTCTCGGGGCGGGATCTTATCCTGCTCATCGGCGGGCTGTTCCTGCTGTTCAAGGCGACGCGGGAGTTGCATGGCCGCCTGGAAGGGGAAGTTAACGGGGAGGGGGGAAGCAAGGTCTATGCAGCCTTCTGGACCGTGGTGGCGCAGATTGTGGTACTGGATGCCGTCTTTTCGTTGGATGCGGTCATCACTGCGGTAGGGATGGCGGAACACCTGTCGGTGATGATGCTGGCAGTGACCATTGCCATCGGTATCATGATGTGGACCAGCAAGCCGTTGACTGCGTTCGTCAATCGCCATCCGACCTTGGTGATCCTCTGCCTGGGCTTCTTGCTGATGATTGGCTTCAGTCTGGTGGCGGAAGGCTTTGGCTTCCATATTCCCAAGGGCTATCTCTACGCGGCGATTGGTTTCTCTATTCTGATCGAATTGTTTAACCAGATGGCGCGTTCTAATCAGAGTAAGTTGCTCGAAGGTAAGCTGCGCCGCCGCGAGCGCACGGCTGAATTGGTGATGCGTTTGCTGGGGGATAGTAAGCAGCCGGAAGGCGGCAGCTTCCAGGAGTCCTTATTACCCAGTGCCGACGAAAGTATGTTTGCCGATGAAGAAAAAGAGATGATCTCCCGGGTGTTGCAACTCTCGTCGTTGCCGGTACGGGCCGTGATGACGGTGCGCCGGGATGTGGAGATGCTGGATCTATCCGAGCCGGAAGAGCAAATTTTGCAACGACTGGCGGAGACTCCGCACTCGCGATTGGTGGCAATCCGCGAGGGGAACAAGGATCAGCCGCTAGGGATCATCCGCAAACGCGATGTGTTGGCCCGCTTGCTCAGCAAGCAGGAGTTACGCCTGGATCAGTTGGTACAGCAGCCGCTGTGTTTGCCGGAAACCATCAACGTCCTCAATGCATTGGAACAATTTCGGCAGGCCAAAAACTACCTGGCCTTTGTGCTGGATGAATTTGGCAACTTCGAAGGCATCGCCTCCATCCGTGACATCATGGAGGAGATTGCGGGTAAATTGCCGGAAACCGGTGAAGAGGATAACGACTTCGTGGTGCTGGGGCCGGATAGCTACCATGTGAGCGGCGACTGCCTGTTGCAGGATTTGCAGCGGCATATCGGTTTTCCTGCTCCGGCTACCGCCCATTACCATACCCTGGCGGGATGGTTGATGGATTGGCTGCAGCGCTTGCCGGAAGTGGATGAAGTATTGGAGTTGGATGGCTGGCGACTCACGGTAGTGGCGGTACGTTCGCACCGGATTGAAACCTTGTGGCTAACCCGCCAGGATCGGACAGTAGATGTCGAATCGCCCTGATGCACGGCAGCCTCGTGAGGGGCTCTGAGAGCATATGGGCCAGCAGTTGTTTAAGGCGCACCCTGGATATTCGGTTGCGTTCCAATGATAAACATGAGGATGTTGGATGAAGGCTAGATGGCACTCCCTGAGCAATGGACATTGGTTGCACGTCTGGGAGTTACGGCAGCGCCGATTTGAAGCTGAAGGGCGATGGGGACCCATTACCCTGCTGTTGTGTGCTATGGCGTTATTGCTCGGGATCCAAAATCCGCTGCTATATGGTATGGCGCCTGGCTTTGATGCTTCCTTGTTCGCCGCCATGGGCAAGATGTGGGCCGATGGCGACGTCTTGTATCGTGACATGCTGGATATCAAGGGGCCGGTCATCTTCTTGCTGGACGCTATCGGCTACAAGCTGGGCGGCTTTCCCGGAATTGCGCTGTTCGAAACGGCCTTGCTGGCGTGGGGTCTAAATAACAGTTATCGGGCATTGGCGCTGTTGGGGATTGCTCCGCTTGCGCGGTTGGCGTCTTTACTGGCAGTGATCAGCTTGTGCGGCTACCGCTATTACTACGGCAACATGACTGAGGATTACACCCTGTGTCTGGCGCTGATCGCCCAGTTGCCGTTTGTGCGCCTGTTGGTGTCTGGGCGCTTTAGCTGGTCTCAGGCCTGGTTACCGGCGGTGACGTTCGGCTTGATTGCCATGATGCGGTTGAATAACGGTGCTTTCTGGGGCGCCTGGTATGCCACCTTGTTCCTCGGCTGGTGCTGGCAGGGGCGTTGGCAGGATGGACTCAAACTGTTTGTGTCCGCCTTGTTCGGAATAGGCGTAGTCGCCGGACCTCTGGTGTTCTATTTCTGGCAACAAGGGGTCCTGGAGAACTTCTGGTTCTATTCATTTGCCATTTTCATGGGGCAAAGTTACGGCAGTGGTTTCTCGCCGCTAGTGGGTAGCGTTGGCTTGCTGCGTACTGGATTGATTCTCTTGTTACCGCTGGCCCTCTATGTGCTGCATCGCTGGCATCACGCTACTCCACAGGCCGAGCCGACGGTCGGCAAATCGCTAGTCGCTGTGATGTTGTTCGGCGCTCTGTTCGGGGTGATCGCTAATTCGGTTTCCGGGCATATTTTCGATCATTATGATCAGCTCTATTTGGCGTTTATTCCTTTGCCGCTGGCGCTGATTATCGAAGCGGTGCGCCGAGAGTGGGGGAGTGACTCGCCGCTGGTGTGGCTGGGGGCCCTGGTGGTGTGGGGCTGGGGTGTTTATCTGGTGATGCCCCATTGGTTTTTCAGCTGGAGTCGCTTCGAATGGCCGATGTTGCAAGTCGTGCAGGTTCTGGCGACTAGTTTGCTGTTTGCCCTGATCCTCAGTCTCCCGGTGTGGTTGAGAGTTCGCACCGTACAGGGGCGCAAACAGTTAACCGGGCTGGCTTCGATGGGCTTGTTGCTGGCACCTCTGATCTTGTTGGGTTATTCCGCTTGGATTGGTACCCATACCGGACGGCCATTCGGTGACTCAGGGCGTCAGCAAATTGCCCAGATCCGGGCGGAGACCAGCCCGGAGGAGCGGATCTGGATTGATGGCACCATGCCACAGTTTTATGTCTGGACCGATCGCAAGGCGGCCTCGGCCTATTTGTTCTTCGACAATGTGCACCCGCCGTTTGATGCCAAGGCGCGTGTGCTTGCGGATATCCAGCGGCTGCAGCCGAAATTCATCGTCATTCGTAAAAAGCGTCTGCAGCAATATGCGACTGATGCGGCCAGCTTTACACCGTCGCAACGGGCGTTCTACGACTATGTGCTGGCACATTACCAACAGGTGCAACCAGGTCTATTTAAGTTGAACAAGGCGAAATGATCCCTGACTTCAGGTGAAAATTGGCTATAAAAAAAGTCCGCATCTGCGGACTTTTTTTTTATTTTGACCCTGGTTTAGGCCAAGGTTTGAGTCGGAAAGACGCCGAAGTGTTCCATGGCGTAGGCCACGCGCTCTTCCACCGACATCGAGAAGTTTCCCAACTTCTCGATTTGACGCAGCCGTGGCAGCAGTCCTGCCGCGTTGGCGATCTGGATGGATAAGCCTGGGCGGGCATTGAGCTCCAGCAACATGGGGCCACGCTTCTTATCCAGCACCATATCGGTACCTATGTAACCGAGCCCGGACATTTCATAGCAAGATGCAGCAAGATTTAGCAACTTCAACCAGTGGGGGACCTGCAGATCGAACAGATCCTTATTGGTATCCGGATGATGACGCAGCGGCTGGTTGTACTGGACGCCGCGCACGGCGCGCCCGGTGCGCAAGCAGATACCTACACCGACCGCACCCTGGTGCAAGTTGGCCTTGCCATCGGACGAGGCGGTCGACAGACGCATCATGGACATTACCGGGAAACCCTTGAAGATGATGACGCGAGTATCCGGCACCCCCTCGAAGGAGTAGCCATCGAAGACATTATCAAAATGGATCAAGTCTTCGACCATGACGAAGTCGGGTTTGCCGCCCAAGGAGAACAGACCGGCCAATATGTTGGAGATATGGCGTTCCAGATCGCTGACGGTTTCTGCCTTGCCGTTGGGCTTATAAAACAGACCATCTTCCTGGCGCATGATGACCAGAATACCCTTGCCGCCAGATCCACGAGCGGGTTTGATGCAGAAGCCTGGCCAATCCTTGACCATGTCAGCAATCTTTTTGACTTCATGCTGGTGCTGGATGGTGCCGATCAGTTTCGGCACCGTCACACCGGCTGCGACCGCAATGTGCTTGGTTTTGAGCTTGTTATCCACCAACGGATAGAGCTTCCGTGGGTTATAACGGCCGATATAGTTCACATTGCGCTGGTTCATCCCCATGATGCCGAGGCTGGCCAGCTTGAACGGTGAGGTATAGCGTTCCCAGAGCCACATATTACTTTTTCAACTCATCAGCCAGTGGTTTGAATCGCTTCAGTTCGGAGAGGCGATAACCGGTGTAGTTACCCATCAGCAACACGGTGGCCATGATGACCAGCTGCAAGCCCAGATAGTTGAAAGTCAGATGCTGGATCAGGCTGTTATCCATCGCCAGGTAGGCCAGAACGGCAACCAGCAGGGAACCACCACCTTGTTTGACCACTTCCTTCGGACCCTCTTCTTCCCACAGAATTGACATCCGCTCTATGGTCCAGGAGAGAATGATCATCGGGAAGAAGGTGATGCGCATACCTTCGGTCAAGCCCAGCTTGTAGGTCAGTACCGACAACAGGGCAATGATGGCGATAACCGTGATGATCACCGTGGATATTCGGGCGACCAGCAAGAGGTTAAGCCGCGATAGATAGGAGCGGATCACCAGACCCACACCGACAATCGACAGGAAACCGAGCAGACCGACGACCAGGTTCGTCTGGATGAAGGCGACTGCGATCAACACCGGCATGAAGGTCCCGGAAGTCTTCAAACCGACGATGACGCGTAAAAACACCACCACCAGCACACCGATTGGCAGCAGTAGAATGCCCTTGAACAAGGCCTGCTCTTCAACCGGCAAAGTATCGATGGAGAAGTTGAGCATATTGGTGTGCTCAAACTTGGCGGTCAGTGCCCGGGCCACTGCAACTTGCTTTTGTACCACCGAATAGGTGACCCGGGAGTTGTTCCCTCCGGTGACATCCAGCAGTGGTTGAGAGTTGTATTCCCACAGCATCAGCTGTTCGGGACGCCCTTGCAGGCCAGTTTTCGGATCGAACAAGTCGTACTTGTCGTCCTGGAATACTTGCACGTAGTCGATCAGTTGTTGCCGACGACGGCCATCTTCCAATGTCAGGGCGCGTACCACCCGTGCCGGAATGTCAGCCTGGTTGAGCATATCGACAATCAGGTGCGCCCGACCCTTGTGGTTACGCAGCAGTTGGGCGTTCTGCTCCTGGTTATTAAACTCCTTCATGATTTCCCGAGTCAGGGTGAAGGCATCGGCCGAACGCTCCTTGGCCCGATCGAGAATTTGCACCATGGCGGTGGCGATGGGCTCCTTCTCGATTTGTTTCTCGACGACCGGTGGTTCGGCAGGGAGCGATTTTGCGTAGGGGTCACTCATCATCTCGGCGCGATAGTAAAGCTCCTGATGACCCTTGGCGGTACGAATGGACCATTCGGCACGGGTGATGCCGTTGCGATCCACGAATGATAAGCCATAACCTGGGCTCGCCGCCGATTCATCGACCAGGGTGAAGCCTGGCTGGGTTGCTGGCAGCGCCAGTGACGCTATCACGGGTTGATCTGCAGCATCAAATTCAACCTTGGCCTCGACTGACCAGACCTGACGGTATTCACCAGGTAGCCAAGGGACGTCAAAGGCAACGTGACGGTAGATCATCAGGCTGGTGCCAAGAATGAACAGCAGCGCAACTACGATATAAAAGGGGCGACGAGAGACCATGATTTACTGCTTGTCCTTGGACGGGGTGGTTTCCTTGGTGGTGTCAGTTGCGGCGGCAGCGGATACTGTCGGAGCAGCCTTCTTCACCTCTTTGGCTTTGGGTTCAGACTTTTTGGCCTCGCTTTTCTTTGGCGCGGCTTTCTTGGTATCGCTCTTCTTCTCGGCCGCGGCCTTGGCTGCCTTGTCACTCTTGCTCTTGGCGGTGATCAGAGTGGCAACATCCGGCTTGGGTTGTACAAATTCCCGAGCGACATCGACAACGGCAACATCCTTGATGAATTCACGACCCAGCAGCAAGGAGAAGTCCATTTCGGAGCGATCCTTGAGGCTGAACTCGGCCTTTTCGGTCAGTGAGCCGAGTTGCATGGTCAAACGAACCACGGGACGGCGGTCGGAACTTTCAGCCGAGGCTTGTTTGATGCGGACATAGCGCACAAATGGAGCTTCGATGTCCAGGCTCTTGCCATTGTCCAAAGGCATCTTGAACTTGACCCAGCGCTTACCTTCCCGCTCGAAGACAGTGATATCGGTGGCGCTGATGGAGGAGGTGGCTGCCCCGGTATCAACCCGGCTTTGGAAGGCGCCATTGGCCTCTTCCACGTACACCCATTCGGATTCACCCAGGATCAGCTTGCCATCCGGTGTGGTCAGACCCGGTTCAATAATCGGGCAGGAACTCTTGTCTTCACTGGACATGGTACTACGCACCACCTGTTGCATTTGTTTGGCGAGTTGTTGCTGCAAGGCTTTCAGCTCTTGAACTCCCTGCCGGCTCTTTTCTTGCTGAGCCTGGAGGATTTTCAATTCGGTACCGAGTTGATAGCTGTTATCCAAAAGTTTTTGTTGACCCTGCACCACGGTTTGCTGGATGCGACTCTCGCTCCCAATCAACTCGTTTTTTAACTGTTCCGGGGTGACTTCGGCCATGACGGCACCGGAGATGAGAAGCAGGGAAAAAAGTGCACTGCAGGTGAGAGTTTTAGTTGTCATAGACGTCGTCTGTAAGGATTAAACATAGTTTCGTTAGTGTATCTCAGCCGGGCAAGGCGGGACTAGCCTTCTGCGCAGCGAGATGCAATCAATACGGCCCGCTTCGGCGCCGGATGCCCTTCAATAGTAAGGGTTGAGTCCGATGGGTCAAGGAATTCAGCCAGAGAATCGTTCCTCATCCATGCAGTTTTGCGTTGTTCGTCGGTTGTGGTCACCGATTGGTCAACAATCCGGACATTTTCGAATCCGCATTTTTCCAACCAACCGGCCAAGGCCTGTGCCGAAGGAATGAACCAGACGTTGCGCATCTGTGCATAACGCTCCCCGGGAACCAGAACATCATCAGGGCCGCCATCGATCACCAGGGTCTCCAAAACCAGTTCGCCGCCATCGCGCAGTTGATCCCGAAGCTGATACAGATGATCAATTGGTGAGCGGCGGTGGTAGAGCACGCCCATGGAAAACACGGTATCAAAGCGTTCTAGTTTGGGCAGTTGTTCGATGCCCAATGGCAAAAAGTGAATATTGCCAGGGCGACCGGCTAACTGCTTGATGGCACTGAATTGACACAAAAATAGCGGCGAGGGATCGATACCGACGACCAAACGGGCCTCTTCACCCAGCATGCGCCACATGTGATAGCCACTGCCACAGCCGACATCCAGTACATAGCGCCCTTTGAGCGGTGATAGGTGGGGTAAAACTCGATCCCACTTCCAGTCGGAGCGCCATTCGGTGTCGATCTGCACCCCGAACAGGTCATAGGGGCCCTTGCGCCAGGGGTGCAGGTGCTGGAGCAGGTTTTCCAGCTTGCTGCGCTCACCCACAGTGATTTCATCCGGGTGCCCGAGCGTGACCGAATGTTTGAGATCCATATGGCGGGCCTGATAGCTCTCCAGCTTGGCCAATACCCGCTGCCAGCGCGGTAAATCGCCATGTTGCTGGTCATGTTGCCAGGCATGTAACTGGGCAGGAAGAACCGTGAGCCAACGGCTCAGCCGATCGGTAGCCAGAAACTGATAGAAGGAAGCGAAGTCAATCATGCGCTTGCTCCTTGTTTGATGGCGACCAAGGAGCCGAAGTTGAAGCATTGAAACCAGAGGTCGCTATGGACAAAACCGGCAGCGGCCAAGCGGGACTTATGGGTCGCGACTGTGTCGGCGCGCAGCACGTTTTCCAGCAGGGTGCGCTTTTGGCTGATTTCCAGCTCGCTGTAGCCATTGGCGCGTTTGAAATCCAGATGCAGATCGATGATGAGATCGCTGACCGGTTCATCTTCGAATTTGAATTTTTCGCTCAGAATGAGCAGTCCACCAGGCAGCAGACCCTGATAGATGCGTTGCAACAGGGGTAACCGTTGTTCAGGGGCTATAAATTGCAAGGTAAAGTTCAACACCACCACAGATGCATTCTCAATGGCGACATCGCAGATATCCCCTTCGTGGATCTCGACCGGAATGGTGGATTTGAACGCATTCAGATGACTGCGGCAGCGTTCGACCATGGCCGGCGAATTATCAATACCCACAATCGAACAGTCCTGATAGGGGACATGTCGCCGCATCATCAAGGTGGCGGCACCCAGCGAGCAGCCTAGATCGTACAGGCGGCTGCCCGGTTGGGCGAAGCGTTCGGTCATCATGCCGATGGCGGAGAGAATGTTTGAGTAGCCGGGGACAGAGCGCTGGATCATGTCGGGGAACACGTCGGCTACTTGTTCGTCAAAACAGAAATCGCCGAGTTGTGCGATCGGGGCGGCGAAGAGTTGATCTTTATTGTGCATGGTCTGGATAACCCGATGCTGGACGCTAAAAATAAGTTCAAAGAGCGGGAGGCGCTCGCAAAGTGGGCGCTATAGTAGCAGAAAAGCAGGGTATGGAGCAGGAATTGTGACAGAACACGCGCCAGCGGCGCCATTTACAGGCTCAACTCAGGGCAGGTGTTATCACGGCAGAATATTTGCCCTATAATGGCGGGCCTTTTCGCTTGGTAACATGAGTTCATTCGTTTCTAGCCTATGCCTATCTACGAATATCGATGTGATCAGTGTGGCCACTCGCTGGCCAAATTACAGAAGCTGACCGATACGCCCTTGACCGATTGTCCGGCATGTCAGGCCTCAGCGCTGAAGAAAATGCTGTCCATTCCCGGCCTTCATGTTTCGGGAGCTTGTCAGCAGATGACCAATTCGAAAGTGGGCCAGATGAATCATTGGCCCTCGTGTGAGGCTGGCGGCGGCTGTATGGGCTGCCCGGCCGGCAAATAACAATATTTCAAGGATTACTTCATGCGTACCATGTATTGCGGCCAGGTGAATGCCAGCCATGTCGATCAACCGGTGACTCTGTGCGGTTGGGTCCATCGTCGTCGTGACCTCGGTGGCTTGATCTTTATCGACATGCGCGACCGGGAAGGGATTGTGCAGGTATTCTTCGATCCGGATCGTCCCGAGGCTTATACCCTGGCATCTGATTTGCGAAATGAATTCTGCATTCAGGTCAGCGGTCTGGTGCGTGCTCGTCCGGCTTCGCAGGTCAATGCCGATATGGCAACTGGCGCTATCGAAGTTTTCGCTCACGAGCTGGAAATCATTAACCGTGCCGAGCCCTTGCCGCTGGATTTCAACCAGACCAACACGGAAGAGCAGCGCCTGAAGTACCGGTATCTGGATCTGCGCCGTCCCGAGATGGCGCAATCCCTGAAGACCCGCGCTCGCATCAGCAGCTTTGTGCGTCGGTTCATGGATAACGCCGGTTTCCTCGATATTGAAACACCGATGCTGACCAAAGCGACCCCTGAAGGTGCGCGAGATTATCTGGTACCAAGCCGGGTGCATAAGGGCAAATTCTATGCACTGCCGCAATCGCCGCAACTCTTTAAGCAACTGCTGATGATGTCCGGCTTTGATCGCTACTATCAGATCGTCAAGTGCTTCCGCGACGAAGACTTGCGTGCCGATCGCCAACCGGAATTTACCCAGATCGACGTGGAAACCTCCTTCATGAGTGCCGAGCAGGTGCGTGAGGTGATGGAAGAGCTGATCCGCGGTTTGTGGTTGGAGATTGCGGGCGACGATCTGGGTCAGTTCCCGATCATGACCTTTGATGAAGCCATGCGTCGTTATGGTTCTGATAAGCCGGATCTGCGCAACCCGATGGAGCTAGTCGATGTCGCCGATCTGCTGACTCAGGTCGAGTTTGCCGTATTTGCTGGCCCTGCCAATGATGCCAAGGGGCGTGTTGCCGCATTGCGCGTGCCGGGTGGCGCCCAGCTTTCCCGTAAGCAGATCGATGAATATACCCAGTTTGTTGGCATCTATGGTGCCAAGGGCCTGGCCTGGATGAAGGTCAACGATGCGGCCAAGGGCATCGATGGGGTGCAATCTCCGGTCGCCAAGTTCCTGAATGACGCTATCGTGCGGGAAATCCTGGCGCGAACTGGCGCTGCGGATGGCGACATCCTGTTTTTTGGTGCCGACAAGGCCAAGGTAGTCTGCGATGCCATGGGCGCCTTGCGCCTGAAGGTCGGTCGTGACCTGGATCTGGTGATTGCGGGTTGGAAGCCATTGTGGGTGATCGACTTCCCGATGTTCGAGGAAAATGGTGAAGGTGGTTTGACGGCGATGCACCATCCGTTTACTGCACCCAAGGAGATGACCGCCGAAGAGCTGGAGGCCGACCCGTGTGCGGCGTATGCCAATGCGTACGATATGGTCATCAACGGTTATGAAGTCGGTGGTGGCTCGGTGCGTATCCATCGCAGCAACATGCAGCAGACCGTATTCCGCATTCTGGGTATCGAAGAGCAGGATCAAAAAGAAAAATTCGGCTTCCTGCTGGAGGCTCTGAAGTTTGGTACGCCGCCACACGCGGGCCTGGCCTTTGGCCTGGATCGTCTGACGATGCTGCTGACGGGTACCGATAATATTCGCGATGTGATTGCCTTCCCGAAGACCACGGCAGCAGCCTGTTTGATGACAGATGCGCCGAGCTTCGGTAACCCGGCTTCGTTGGTGGAGTTGGCTATCAAGAGCACGGTCGATAAGGCCTGATGTTCGGGCTCACGGCCGAGCCTGAACCCTGAAATTCAGCGTGATGGTGAGAACCGTCACGCCATACAAACTGTGTTAACGGAGAGTTTTCTATGGCAGGTCATAGTAAATGGGCCAACATTAAACACCGCAAAGCAGCACAAGATGCCAAGCGGGGCAAGATCTTCACTAAATTGATCCGTGAAATCACGACTGCGGCCCGGGTCGGGGATGCCGATCCGGCAGCCAACCCCCGTCTGCGTGCCGCTGTTGCTGCCGCACTGTCGAATAACATGACCCGGGACACCGTCAACCGTGCGATTCAGCGGGGTGCCGGTGGTGGTGATGGCGCCGAACTGGAAACCTTGATCTATGAAGGATACGGCCCGGCAGGTTCTGCGGTGATGGTGGAATGTATGACCGATAACCGCAACCGGACTGTCTCAGAAGTTCGTCATGCTTTCAGTAAGTGTGGTGGTAATCTGGGTACCGACGGTTCTGTCTCTTATCTGTTCAGCAAGAAGGGCGTTCTCACCTTCGAAAACGTGAATGAAGATGTATTGATGGATGCGGCTTTGGAAGCCGGTGCTGATGATGTGGTTAGCAACGATGATGGTAGTGTCGAGGTCTATACCACGCCGAATGATTTCGGAACTGTTCTGGATGCGCTGGAAGCTGCCGGTTTCAAAACTAGCAACGCGGCTGTCACCATGATTGCATCGACTGAGGCTGAGCTGGATGCCGAAACAGCACCCAAGTTCATGCGCCTCATCGATATGCTTGAAGATCTGGATGATGTGCAAGAGGTCTATCATAACGGCTCCATCTCGGACGAAGTAGCAGCCACCCTTTGATATGGTTGCTGATGGACATTTGATACCAACAAGGGGAGCTATGGCTCCCCTTGTTGTTGAACGCGCATGAGGAGCAGCAATGAGCATCATATTGGGTATTGATCCGGGTTCGCGCATTACCGGCTACGGCATCATTCGCTCCCTGGCCGGACGCTGTGAATACCTGGGCTCGGGTTGTATCCGTACCAGTGGCGATGTTTTGGCGCCCAAACTCAAGCAGATTTATGATGGTGTCAGCGAGGTGATCCTGCAGTTTCGCCCCGATCTGTTTGCCATCGAACAGGTCTTTATGGCGCGCAATCCGGATTCCGCATTGAAGCTGGGGCAAGCGCGCGGCGCGGCGATCGTGGCGGCGGTGAATGCTGGCTTGGATGTTGCCGAATATTCGGCACGCCAGGTGAAGCAATCGGTGGTGGGAACAGGCGCTGCCGATAAAGAGCAGGTGCAACATATGGTGCGGCAGTTACTGAAATTACCCGGCAATCCCCAGGCCGATGCGGCAGATGCCTTGGCGGTTGCCCTCTGTCACACCCATACCATGCAGAGCTTGATCCGCATGGCGGGTCGTGGGTCGACGGTGCAAGGGGTAGTGCGCGGCCGTTTGCGTTGAGGCGATGTCCGTCGATTGTGGTAAAAAGCTGGATGCCCATCCAGTTATTCATTATTCTAGCGTCAGTGCAAGTTGACGGAGTATGTGCAGGTGATAGGTCGATTACGTGGCACCTTGATAGAAAAACAACCCCCGGAGATCCTGCTGGAAGTCGGTGGCGTCGGCTATGAGTTGCAGTTGCCAATGACCTGCTTCTACGAGCTGCCTCCCATCGGTCAGGAAGCCGTTCTGCATACCCATTTCGTGGTGCGCGAAGATGCACAACTGCTGTACGGTTTTGTGAACAAACGTACCCGAGCCTTGTTTCGCGAGTTGCTCAAGGCCAATGGTGTCGGCCCCAAGCTGGCGTTGGCGATTCTTTCAGGCATGTCGGCCAGCCAGTTTGTCAGTGCGGTCGAGCGAGAAGAGATTGGGTTGCTGGTTAAAATACCGGGTGTGGGTAAAAAGACAGCCGAGCGCCTGGTCGTCGAGATGAAGGATCGCCTGAAAGGTTGGAGTGAAGGGGCTCTATTTACGCCATTCACCGATGCGATGACGACTCTGCCGGGGGATGCGGATAAGCCCTCCAGTGTTGAGGATGAAGCCGTCTCGGCGTTGTTGGCGCTGGGCTACAAACCGCAGCAGGCCAGTTTGGTGGTCAGTAAGATCTATAAGTCCGATATGACGGTGGAAGCGGTGATCCGCGAAGCCCTGCGTTCCATGCTGTAAGGATGTTGAGCCATGATTGAAGCCGATCGCCTGATCGCCCCGAAAGAAACGCGTGAAGACGAGCTGATAGACAGAGCCATTCGCCCCAAACAATTGGCCGATTATCAGGGTCAGGATCATGTGCGCTCCCAGATGGAGATCTTTATTGAAGCCGCCCGGCGACGGGGGGAGGCACTGGATCATCTGTTGATCTTCGGTCCGCCTGGGCTTGGCAAAACCACCTTGGCGAATATTGTTGCCAATGAGATGGGGGTCAATATCAAGACTACTTCAGGTCCTGTACTGGAGAAAGCCGGGGATCTGGCCGCCCTGTTGACCAATTTGGAACCCAATGATGTGCTGTTCATCGATGAGATCCACCGCCTGAGCCCCGTAGTCGAAGAGGTACTGTATCCGGCAATGGAAGACTACCAGTTGGATATCATGATTGGTGAAGGGCCTGCCGCGCGTTCGATCAAGTTAGAGTTGCCGCCTTTTACCCTGATAGGTGCCACTACGCGGGCAGGATCTCTGACATCGCCGCTACGGGATCGCTTCGGCATCGTGCAACGCCTGGAGTTTTACAAAGTGGCGGATCTGTCCGATATCGTCGAGCGTAGCGCCCAGTGTCTGGGATTATCGATGGTAACCGCCGGAGCCTACGAGATTGCCTGCCGGGCGCGCGGGACGCCCCGTATTGCCAACCGTTTGTTGCGTCGAGTGCGTGATTTTGCCGAGATCCGCGCCGATGGCCATATCAGTGCCGAAGTGGCTGCAGCGGCGCTGGATATGCTAGATGTCGACAAAGAGGGCTTCGATTATATGGATCGCAAGCTATTGCTGGCGGTCATCGATAAATTTATGGGGGGGCCTGTGGGCCTGGATAATCTAGCGGCCGCCATCGGTGAAGAAAAAGATACCATTGAGGATGTCCTCGAACCTTTCTTGATCCAGCAAGGCTTCTTGCAGCGGACACCTCGTGGACGGATTGCGACCCAGCGCGCCTATCAGCACTTCGGTTTACAGCCCCAAATCACATCTTGAATATCAGCCGTCAGGCGTTGATCTGGCTCACCGCTGGCTGCGTACTGATTTGGAAGAATAAAAAATGCGGACGCAAGGTCCGCAGAGAAAAGTTCAAGATGTGAGTTCACGAGTAAGCAAACCATCAAGTGACACAAATAACGCGTAGGAACGCTTCCTGAGCGTCTCTTTGTGCACTGAAGGAATGGCGCCATTCTAGAAAGCTCGGCATATGTTAACAAATGATAAAAATCATCACTCGGTATGAGAAAAACTAATCCTGAGGCTTTTCGTGACTCAGCGAGGTTGTTTTATCGGCAAACTGTGATTGATTCAGGGTTCTGCGGCAGTTAATAGTCCGCTAACCCACTGGTATGGTTTAGTATTTAACGGGCATAGTCATTTGGATTTTGTGGTCTTTATTGCCTTAATTAGTTACCAAATGGTATAAAGTTACCTAAGAAATACAGCTTTAATCGCTAAATGTTGTAATTTTGTTGCATTTGATCTGGTTGTGTTAATGGCTGCTTGTTTGGTAAACGAATGCGCGGTTAAAAAACAACACCACAACGATGCAAGGAACGGCATTCCAGCAATGTGAAGGCCAAGGATAGATATCGGTGAGGAATTATCATGATTAATGAGACTGTGGTCGAACTGTCGCGGATCCAGTTTGCCGCGACAGCGCTCTATCACTTTTTATTCGTGCCATTGACCATCGGGATGACCTTCATTCTGGCGATCATGGAGTCGGTCTATGTCATGACCAACAACCCTATTTACAAGGATATGACCAAGTTTTGGGGCAAGTTGTTCGCCATCAACTTTGCGTTGGGGGTGACGACGGGTCTGACGATGGAGTTCCAGTTCGGTACTAACTGGTCCTACTACTCTCACTATGTCGGTGACATCTTTGGTGCTCCGCTGGCGATTGAAGGCTTGATGGCGTTCTTCCTGGAGTCGACCTTCGTCGGTATGTTCTTCTTTGGCTGGGATCGTATGACCAAGACCCAGCATCTGGCTTCTACCTGGCTGATGGCGATTGGTACCAACCTGTCTGCGTTGTGGATCCTGGTCGCCAACGGCTGGATGCAATTCCCTGCCGGGGCTGAATTTAACTTCGAAACCATGCGCATGGAAATGGTCAGCTTTGGCGAGCTGGTTTTCAACCCGGTTGCACAGGTCAAGTTCGTGCATACCGTGGCTGCGGGTTACACCACAGGTGCCATGTTCGTATTGGGTATCTCGTCTTATTACCTGCTGAAAGGCCGCGACATTCCGTTTGCCCGTCGTTCATTTGCGATAGCCGCAGCATTTGGTATGGCCTCGATTCTCTCCGTGCTGGTTTTGGGAGATGAGTCAGGCTATGAAATCGGCGACTTGCAGAAGGTCAAACTGGCGGCTATCGAAGCCGAGTGGGAAACGGAAGAGGCTCCGGCTGCTTTTACCGTCATTGGTTTGCCGAATCAGGACGAGATGCGTACCGATTATGCCATCAAGATCCCGTATGTGATGGGTATCATCGCGACTCGCTCACTGGATAAGCAGGTCACCGGTCTCAAGGATCTGGTCAGTGATCACGAACAGCGGATCCGTACCGGTATGCAGGCGTATGCCTTGCTGACCAAGTTACAAGCCGGTGACAAGTCAGAAGAAACCTTGAAGCAGTTTAATGCGGTCAAGCAAGATCTGGGTTTCGGCCTCCTGCTCAAGCGCTATACCGCCAATATCACGGATGCTACCGACCAACAGATTGCTCAAGCCGCCAAGGACAGTATTCCCAAGGTTGCGCCGGTATTCTTCTCATTCCGCATCATGGTGGGCGTCGGTGTTCTGATGCTGTTGCTGATCGGTTTGGCGTTTTATGACAGTGCTCGTCATCGCATCGGTGAACGCAAGTGGTTGCTCAAAGCCTTGTTGTGGGGGATCCCGCTGCCCTGGATTGCGATTGAGTGTGGCTGGTTTGTCGCAGAATACGGCCGTCAGCCCTGGACGATAGCAGAAGTATTGCCAACCTTTATGTCTGCTTCGACGCTGACCGAGGGCGATCTTTGGTTCTCGCTGATCGGGATCTGTGCTTTCTATACTGTGTTGCTCGTGGTGGAAATGTACCTGATGTTCAAATTTGCTCGCAAAGGCCCCAGCAGCTTGAAGACCGGCAAATACCACTTCGAAACGCATTCAGCCTAAAGGAGTTAGCGCATGTTGGATTATGAAGTTTTACGCGTGATCTGGTGGGCACTGGTTGGTGTCCTGCTGATCGGCTTTGCCATCACCGATGGCTTTGATATGGGGGTGGGTGCTTTACTGCCGATCCTGGGTAAAACCGACACTGAACGTCGGGTAATGATCAACACCATAGCTCCGCACTGGGATGGTAATCAGGTGTGGTTGATCACCGCTGGTGGCGCGATTTTTGCGGCCTGGCCAACAGTCTACGCCACCGCGTTTTCCGGTTTTTATGTGGCCATGGTTCTCACACTGATGGCGCTGTTTTTCCGGCCTGTGGGTTTCGATTATCGCTCCAAGATCGAAGATCCACGCTGGCGTTCAACCTGGGACTGGTGCTTGTTCATCGGTGGTGCCGTGCCTCCGATCGTATTCGGTGTGGCGTTCGGTAACCTGTTGCAGGGGGTGCCATTCAGCCTGGACACCTTCCTGCGCTCCAGCTATGAGGGTAACTTCTTCGGTCTGTTGAATCCGTTTGGTCTACTGGCTGGTTTTATCAGCTTGTTTATGATCCTGACCCAAGGCGCAGCCTGGTTGATGATGAAAACCGATGGTGAAGTTCAGGCTCGAGCTCGGACAACGGCTACCGTCACCGGTTTGTTAACCGCCGTTCTGTTTGCGGCTGCAGGCTACTGGATCGCGCACGGCATCAATGGCTATACCATCACCGAGTTTATGGGCGTTGGTGCTGCGTCCAATCCGCTACACAAGACCGTAGCGGTTGAAGCCGGAGCATGGATGAAGAACTACGACTCTTATCCTTGGATGATCACAGCTCCGATCCTGGGCGTGGTGATGGCATTGTTGGCATCCTTGTTTGCCAAGTTTGGTCGCAGCGCATTGACCTTCATTTGTTCATCATTGACGATGACGGGCATCATATTGACCGCTGGTTTCAGTATGTTTCCGTTCATCATGCCATCCAGCCTGAATCCGGCTCACAGCCTGACGGTCTGGGATGCAACCTCCTCGCAAAATACTCTCAGTGTGATGTTGGTTGCGGCAGTTATTTTTGTTCCCACCATTCTTGGTTATACCACTTGGACTTATATCAAGATGTTTGGCCGAGTGAACAAAGATTACATCGAAGCCAACAAACATTCGGCCTACTAAGGAGAGCAGCTATGTGGTATTTCACTTGGATCCTGGGGTTGTTGCTGGCCTGTTCATTCGGCATCATCAATGCGCTCTGGTTAGAACACACTGAAAACTTGGACCGCAAACTCGATTGAGTCACTTAGTCCGCAGAAGCCACCCGAAAGGGTGGCTTTTTTGCTATTTGCTGTTACAAAAAAACAAGTGATTGAGATCACCTTCTTTCCCCAATCTAGCTGGGGTACACTAGGCCCAAATTATCAAGCTGGGAGTTCGCTCTTTCATGCAGGCTACGTCGTTTCAGTTTCCGGTGCGGGTCTACTACGAAGACACGGACGCCGGTGGCATTGTCTACCATGCCAATTATCTGAAATATCTTGAAAGAGCACGAACTGAGTGGCTACGCGCCATGGGGGTTGAGCAGGATGTCTGGTTACAGCATTCGATTGCCTTCGTGGTTCGGCATATGGATCTCGATTTCCGTCATGCCGCTCGCTTCAATCAGCAATTGCTGGTTACCAGTCGTATCGCTGAGCTCAAGAGAGCCTCTCTGGTCTTTGCCCAACACATTGAAGATGAAACTGGTCGGCCTATCATTGCTGCCCGGGTGACCATTGCCTGTGTCAACCTGGATGTTATGAAACCAACCGCATTTCCTGACGTAATCAAGGGAGCTTTTACCTGTGCAACCGTCGCAACTATCGTTTACTAACCTGATCCTCGAAGCCAGCCCGTTGGTTCAGATCGTCATGCTGATCCTGCTGGCCATGTCAGTAGCATCCTGGGCTGTGATCTACCAACGCACCCGGCTATTGCGTGCCGCCAAACTTTGCTCTGAGCAGTTTGAAGAGCGGTTCTGGTCCGGCATCGATCTGAACCGTCTATATCAGGAGTGCTCTGCACGTCGCGATGAGTTGACCGGGATGGAGCAGATCTTTTTTGCTGGTTTCAAGGAGTTTGCTCGCTTGCATAACGGCGGCCCGCGGAGTCAGGAAATGGTGATGGATGGTACCTACCGGGCGATGCGAGTCTCTTTATCCCGAGAAGTCGATGATCTGGAAACCAGCTTGCCCTTGCTGGCTACCGTGGGTTCTATCAGCCCGTATATCGGTCTGTTTGGAACTGTGTGGGGGATCATGCATGCCTTCATCGCATTGGCTGCGGTGAAAAACGCCAGCTTGGCGATGGTGGCGCCACCTATTGCTGAAGCCCTGATTGCTACCGCCATGGGTCTGTTTGCCGCTATTCCAGCTGTTGTTGCTTTCAACCGTTTCAGCACCAAAGCGGGCAAGTTGGAAAACGCCTATATCAACTTCATGGATGAGTTTTCTACCATCCTGAACCGTCAGTTGGTTAACAAGGGTGATCAATGATGCAAGTTCATCCCCGCAGCAAAAAACGTGCGGTTGCTGAGATCAACGTCGTTCCCTACATCGATGTCATGCTGGTGTTGCTGATTATTTTTATGGCCACCGCTCCTGTCATTATGCAAGGGGTCACGGTTGATCTTCCGCAGGCTGATTCCCAACCGATGTCCGAGGATCAAAAGGTACCGGTCGTGGCATCCGTGGATGCCACGGGGCGCTATTTTCTCGATATTGGTGACTCCCACCGAGAGACGTTGGACTTGGTCGATCTAGCCGGGCAAGTGGCGCAATATTTGCGGATGAACCCGGAGTCTCCTGTCGTGGTTCAGGGCGACGCCAAGGTACCCTATGATGCGGTCGTACAACTGATGGCCGCGCTGAAGGAAGCGGGTGTCCCGAGCGTGGGATTGATGACCGAACCTGTCGGCAATAAGAAATAATCGGAGTAATCGACGGTGAAACGTAGTATGACCGGCCCGGTGGTGGTGTCACTATTGTTGCACGCTTTACTCATTCTAGCCTTTGTCCTCAAATGGAATCTTGATAAGCCCAAGCGTCCGGGAGGCGGTGGCGGCGGTGGCGTGGTCCATGCGGTCGTGATCGATCAATTGCAATTCAAGCAACATGCGGAATTTGCTAAACAGCAGAAGCTGCAAAAGCTGGAAGAAGAGAAAGAGCGAATTCAGGAACAAAAGAAAGAAGTCGAAGCCGTCCGTCAGCAGAAGGAAGCTGAGACGATTCGCTTGCGGAAGGAACAAGAGCAGCTCAAGACCAAGAAAGAAACAGAGCGTAAGAAGGAAGTGGAGCGTCAACGTCTTGAGGCTGAAAAGAAAATTGCGCTTGAGAAAAAGAAGAAAGATGAGCTGAAGAAAAAAGAGCTGGAACAGCAAAAACTTGAGGAAGAACGCAAGAAGAAGCTGGAAGAGCAAAAGAAAGCCGCCGAGGACAAAAAGGCCGAAGAGCTCAAGAAAAAAGAAGATGAACTGAAAAAGAAAGAGGCTGAGCTGAAGAAAGCAGAACAGCAGAAAAAAGATGAAGAGCTGAAAAAACAGGCGGAACTGAAGAAAAAAGAAGCTGAGAAGAAAAAGCAGGAGCTCGAGCGTAAGAAAGCTGAAGACGCGAAGAAAAAAGCGCTAGAGAAGAAGCAAGCGGAGCAGGCTCGAAAGAAAAATCAGCAGGATGCCAAAAAGCTCGAAGAGGATCTATTCAGCGATCTCGAGAGCGATACTCCTGGTGCCCCAGGCAACAAGGCTGGCCCAGGAATGGGTGGTGATGGTGATGCGTATGCTGGGCTCATCAGCGAGATGGTGCAACGGAATATGTTGATCGATAACACCATGTTTGGCAAAGAAGCCATTTTGCGCGTGAATATCGCGCCCGACGGATTGGTGTTATCCATAGGTTCTTGTGATGGCAACCAGGCTATTTGCTCAGCTGGTATCGCGGCAGTGAACAGGATTGGCAAGTTCCCTGCGCCGCCGAAGGATAAATACGATGAGTACAAGGTGTTGGCGTTGAACCTTAAACCTGGTGCGCAGTAGTACCAAGTTGCGACAGGGTTCAGGAATGCGGGGTAACAGCCTCGCGTTTCATTGGTTGTTCGTTGTACAACTTGTTCACTAGGCGTGATGAGCATGGATTTCAACATGAACAATATAAATCGGGTTTTGGGTAGTATCGTCCTGACCTTGATCCCCATAGTTTCTTGGGCGGCAAAGCCGGTGGAAGATTATGAGGTACAGGTCGTGCGAACTATCCAGCAGCACTGGCAAGGCGATAAGCGTCTGCATGGTCGGCAATGTGTGGATCTCAGTGTCAAACTTGCCGCTGACGGAAAGGTAATCGCTTTGGGACAGGGCTCGGGGGATGACGCTGTCTGTAATGCTGCGAGAGCGACAATAAGTCGAATGAAGCGCTTACCGGCGCCCCCCAAAGATAAGTACGAACAGTACAAGAATATGTTACTGACATTGCAACCTGGAATTAGGTAAAGATGAAAAGAATCGTAGGTCTTCTGATGGTCTGGTTGCTGACCAGCCAAAATGCGTTTGCTGAACTGCAGATCCTGGTCACGGGCGGGGTCGATAGTGGTCGTCCTGTTGCCATACCGCAATTCAAATGGGCTGGGGGTACCCAGTTGCCTGAAGATGTCGCTAATGTCATCAGTTCTGATTTGATGCGCAGTGGCAAGTTCGCTCCTCTGGCCCGAACTCAGATGCCTCAGTCTCCCACGACAGCTGCAGAGATCACCTATCCGGTCTGGGCCAATATGGGGATTGAAGCCATGGTGGTCGGACATATTGAGCCTGCCGGTGCGAACCAGTACAAAGTAACCTTTGAGTTGGTGGATGTGCTCAAGGGCAAGAATGGTGGTGCTGATGCCGTGCTGGATAGTCGCGTCGCCACAGTTCCTGGTAAACAATTACGACAATATGCCCACCGGATCTCGGATATCGTCTATGAACGCCTGACTGGTGAGCGTGGCGCATTTTTGACTCGGATTAGTTATATCTCCTTTAACCATGGTGCTCAGTATCCATATCAGCTGATGATGGCCGACTATGATGGCTACAATGAGCGGGTATTACTGCGTTCCCGTGAACCCTTGATGTCTCCTTCCTGGTCCCCCGATGGCCGTAAGCTGGCTTATGTCAGCTTCGAAAAGCGTCGTGCCTCCATCTATATCCAGGATCTCTATAGCCAGTCCCGCTCCCTCGTTGCATCCTATCCCGGTATCAATGGGGCTCCGGAATGGTCCCCGGACGGTCGTAAACTGGCCCTGGTTCTGTCTAAGGATGGCCAGCCAGATGTTTATATTCTGGATGTCGGTTCACGCCAGCTGACACGAGTAACATCCGAACGTTCTATTGACACTGAACCCTCGTGGACTCCCGATGGTCGGGGCTTGGTATTTACCTCGGAGAGAGGTGGAAAACCGCAAATTTATAGAGTAGATTTGGCCACGGGCGCTACACAGCGTGTGACTTGGGAAGGTGACATGAACTTGGCTGCATCTATGAGTCCGGATGGTAAATCATTAGTGATGGTCAGTCGGGTTCAAGGGCAATATCGCATTGCTCGGCAAGACCTGGAATCAGGAGCCGTGTATGTATTGTCACAGGCTTCTTCTGATAAGTCTCCGAGTGTCGCACCAAACGGTAGCATGATTATTTACAGCACCGTTTATCAAGGAAAACAAGGTCTTGCGCTAGTTTCTTCCGACGGCAGATTCAAGGCAAACCTTCCTTCGACCACGGGTGAGGTGCGAGCACCTGCCTGGTCACCATTCCTGAACTAACCCTCAAATTAAAATATTCAAGGAAAAAAGATGCAAATCAATAATCTGCTGAAAAGCCTCATGATCGCTCTGCCTATGTTCACTCTGGCTGCTTGCAGCAGCACCGAAGATTCAGGTGCCGGCGTTCAAGAGCAAGGCGTTGAAACTCTGAATGGTGGCGATCAAGGTCTGTCTGCCGATGAGCAAATGCGTCAGAAGTACGAAGCTTTGCGCCAAGACAACACCATCTATTTTGGTTTTGACCAAGATGCTATCGATGGCCAATACACCGAGCTGTTGCAGGCCCATGCCAACTTCCTGCGTGAGCACAACACCATCAAGGTATTGGTAGAAGGCCACACTGATGAACGCGGTACCCCAGAGTACAACATTGCCCTGGGTGAACGTCGTGCCAAAGCGGTTGCCAAATACTTGCAAAATCTGGGTGTTGATGCGACCCAATTGTCAGTTGTGAGCTACGGTGAAGAAAAGCCTGCTGATGCCAGCCATTCAGAAGACGCTTTCTCCAAGAACCGTCGCGCTGTTCTGGTTTACTAAGGTCTAACGGTTGATGAATACCGTATCGATGAAAGCGGCCATTTTGATGGCCGCTCTTTTTTCCGTTGGTTTCCCAAACTTGCTGCATGCCGATGAGTTGTCGGTAGAGGAGCGGTTGGCGAAGCTGGAACGATTGGATAATTCCCGCAATCTCGTTCAAGTGGAGATGCAACAGCAGATCGATGCACTAAGCGATGAGGTGCGTCAGCTACGCGGCAGTCTGGAAGAGGCCAATTACAAACTGCAACAAGCGACTGAGCGACAGAAGGGGTTGTATCAGGAGCTTGATAAGCTCAAAGCCAGTCCAAACCCGGCCGGAGTGGCTGCTGGTGCTACGGCGGCGGCAAGTGCTGGAGCCAGTTCTGATGGCGCACAGGCGGCGGGTACACCGATTGTCGGTCAAACGACTCCGGCTGCTAAGGCGGCGAGCGCGGAAGAGACCCAAGCCTATGATGCGGCTGTCAGCTTGGTGATGAAGGATAAAAACTTCGCCAAAGCGGTGCCTGCCTTTGAGGAATTCATCCAGAAGTATCCGCAGTCTGGTTACGTGCCGAATGCTCATTACTGGCTGGGACAGTTGTTGTACAACCAAGGTGATAAGGATAATGCCAAGGCGAACTTCCTGATTGTTGCACAGAAGTTTAAGGATTCTCCCAAACGAGCCGACGCTATCTTGAAGCTCGGGATGATTACCTTGAGTGAAGGTGACAAAGAGAAAGCCAATAAATTCTTCCAATTGGTCGTTAAGCAATATCCGGACACGCCTTCTGCCCAGTTGGCGCAAAAGGCACTTAATGCCAAGTAGCCTGCAGGCTGAATAGTGTGAAATATTCAGCCATTGGATGAAGGCTGACCAAACGGACGAAAATCTGAAATTTTCTGTTGCGTCAGTCATCTAAATCCGTAATATAGGCCGCCGTTGGCGACCGGAAGCATAGCTACCGGCGATAACAAAAAGAGTGGGTCGTTAGCTCAGTCGGTAGAGCAGTTGACTTTTAATCAATTGGTCGCAGGTTCGAATCCCGCACGACCCACCAGATATTCCCAGGTCGCTTAGCTCAGCTGGGAGAGCACCTCCCTTACAAGGAGGGGGTCATTGGTTCGATCCCAATAGCGACCACCAAGTTTTAAAATGGGTTGGTAGAGCAGTTGACTCTTAATCAATTGGTCGAAGGTTCGAGCCCTTCACAACCCACCAGCTTTGTAGCGTTGTCAAAAACGCAGTGTTGTTGAGAATGGGTTCGAGGTTCGAACCATTTCCACAACCCACTAGATAGTCCCAGGTCGCTTAGCTCAGCTGGGAGAGCACCTCCCTTACAAGGAGGGGG
>NZ_BAAGVN010000012.1:0-52105 GCF_054780855.1 Pseudaeromonas pectinilytica | reverse complement strand
CAGAAGTGAAACGCTGTAGCGCCGATGGTAGTGTGGCATTCGCCATGCGAGAGTAGGACACTGCCAGGCACCCAATTTGGTCGCAAGACCCGCATGCGAGAGTAGGAAATTACTTCGCAGGCAAACAATTTAGATATACGGTCAGACCGGATATCGCACGAGATACGTGCTGATATGGCTCAGTTGGTAGAGCGCACCCTTGGTAAGGGTGAGGTCCCCAGTTCGACTCTGGGTATCAGCACCAGTTTTAGAAAGTTTTATTTGACGGCCATAGCGCAATGGAACCACCTGTTCTCATGCCGAACACAGAAGTGAAACGTTGTAGCGCCGATGGTAGTGTGGCATTCGCCATGCGAGAGTAGGACACTGTCAAATACCCATTTAAGAGCCCCGCTGTTTTCAGCGGGGCTTTTTATTTGAGTGATTTTTGACTTTGATGTTGTTGTACCACAAATTTCATGTCTCAATCGACTATGTATTCGGGTGTGACATTAGGCCAATAGGGTACCTATAAGGTTTGATTAGGAGCAGGTATGGAGTCGCAGACGTTTCACCGTTGGCCCTGGCTGGATATGGTCCGTGGGCTTGCGATCCTGATGATGATCGCCTTTCACTTCTGTTTTGATCTCACTTACTGGCACTTGGCTGATTTTCAATTGTTAAGCGATTGGCGCTGGATGGCTTGGCGGAGCTGTATTGTTGGTTTGTTCCTATTCATCATGGGGATGAGCTTAGTCTTGGCTGCGGAGCACACGGCAGCGCACTTCTGGCAGCGACTGATACGGGTTGCTTGCTGTGCAGGGCTTATCTCTGTGGTCAGCTGGGTCATGTTTGCGGATCGATTCATTTACTTTGGCATTCTGCACTTCGTTGTCTTGGCTAGTTTGCTGGGGCAAGTCCTGCTACGACTGAACTTTTTAAGAAGTCGGTATTTTTGGTTACTACTAGCGCTGATCTGCCTCGGGACAGTCTGGTTACCTGGAGCTGAAGCGCTCGATCCTCGGACGCTGAATTGGCTGGGCATGGCGGCCCATAAGCCGCAAACTGAAGATTATGTACCGTTGTTGCCTTGGTTCGGGATTGTCTTGTTGGGCATGGCGCTTGCTCGTAGTCTGCAGCATAGTTCCTACCCTCAATGCAATGCTGATGTGCCGACGATCTGCCAACCTGCGGTGGTTCTAGGGCGTCATAGCCTGCTCATCTATATGCTGCATCAGCCCCTGCTGATGGTGCTGCTCTGGTGTTACTCTTCGCTTTAAAAAAATCAGGCCAGCAGTAAGCTGGCCTAATTCATCAATTTCTGATTCTAAAGGCGAAACTCACCGAGCAAGGTATCCAGTTGTTTGGCGAGCGCTCGTAGCGTTCGACTGGTATGCGTTAATTCCTCTGCAATGGCGGCGCTTTCCTGCGTCAAATTATTAATGTCATCGACATTGCGGTTGATTTCGCCGACGACACTGGATTGCTCCTCGGTCGCAGTTGCAATATGGATGTTCATGTCGTTGATTTGTTCGATGTGTTTGGCGATCCGGCTCAGCGCTTGCTCGGCAGCGCTGGCTTCGCTGACAACCTGGTGCGCGCGGATCTGACCATTTTCCATGGCCACCACAGCACGGCCTGACTCACCTTGCAGTCGATTGATTTTCTTTTGGATTTCTTCTGTGGCCTCGGCTGAACGGCGAGCCAGGGTTCGTACTTCATCAGCTACGACCGCAAATCCTCGGCCTTGTTCTCCGGCTCGAGCCGCTTCAATGGCCGCGTTCAAGGCCAGTAAGTTGGTTTGTTCCGAGATACTGCGGATGACTTCCAGAATCGAGCCGATACTCTGAGTGTGTTCAGCCAAGGTGCCAATCACAGTTCCGGCTTCCGCAATCTCGTCGGCCAGTGAGGAAACGGCTTGGCGGGTGCTGGCAACGACCTCTTGTCCGGTTGCGGATTCGGAGTTCGCTTCATTCGCGACGTCGGCCGCAATGGCGGCATTATTGGCAATCTCGGATACGGTTGCGCCCATTTCGTTGATGGCGGTTGCGACTTGGGTGGTACTGTCTTTCTGCGTCTGGCTATTGCGGAACGTGTCTTCGGCCTTATGCGCCAGCTCATTGGCGGATGTGGCCAATTGACGCGAGTTGTGAGCGACTTGGACCAGAGAGCCATGGATCTTGCCGATAAAGTTATTGAAGCCGCGGGCGACGCGCGCTAATTCATCGTGTCGGCTGGTATCCAGACGCTGTGTCAGGTCGCCGTCACCGGAGCCTAGTTTTTCAAACAGCTCTGCCAATTGCTGGATCGGGCGGCTGATACCTCCTGCCAGCCACAGAGCGAATATGCCCATGACTAACAGAGTGCCAAGTACCAGTAAAATGGTGAAGTACTGAGCCTGATGGAGCTGGGCATAGAGTTCAGATTCTGGCACCTGGGCTATGAGGTACCAATTCAGCGCGGGGATATAACTACTGGTGATAAACATGGGCTGACCATTCAGCGTTGCTCGAGCCAAGGTAAAGGATTGCTTGTTGAGCAGACTCTGGCCGTTGACTCCGAACTGATCCGTTAGCGTTTGCTGGTCAATCAGACTGGTATCTGGATGTAACTTGATCATGCCGTTGCCATCGGCCATGAAGACGAATCCGGTTTGCTCCAGGCGTTTACTGGCTAACTGGGCGATCATGCTATCGAGGGATTTTGATAATCCCGAGGCGACTCGACCATCCAGTTGTTTGTAATTGACAAATAGCTTCACCTCACCGTTTTGCTCACGAAAAATGCTGAGCATGTACGCATCGGCGGTCTGGTTATAGCTATAAAACCAACCATCTTGTTCCGGCGTTAGCAGACGTAAAAAGCCATTCTGGTTGTAATAAGCTGCACTCTTGCGATCCACAATCGAGGCATCAACCAGATCATACTGCTGACGCAGTTGTTGGAGTTTTTGAATCATCAGGGGCTCTAGTTCTTTGGGACGCTCCCCATTGAACCAGCTGGTAATTTGTGGATCGTTGGCCAGCTGACGCGAGGCGTTGGCCATGGTATCGAGATCTTTTTCTACGTCCTTGCGGATACTTTGTAACAGGGTCGGCAACTCCTGCTCAATCAGACGTTTTTCCATGATACCGCCGAGCAATGTCAGATTGAGCCCCCCGACGGCGAGAGCGGAAATCAGGACGGAGAGACAAACTCCAAGCAGGATCTTTTGTTTGATGGTCAATCTCGTTAGCATAGGTCCCTCAGTGGCTTAGGTGAGAATATCGTGAGTGTAGCGGCCGATAAAATGGCAAGGCAAAGACTGTTCTGCTTTTTCGGAATAGCATACGTTTGCGCGCTGTTTTTATGCGCCCCCCAACTACAAGCCGCCGTCCCTAAAGGCGGTGAGCGCCCTCGGATTGCCTTGGTCCTGAGTGGTGGTGGTGCCAAAGGTGCTGCTCATCTCGGGGTCTTGAAGGTTCTTGAGGAGATGCGGATCCCGGTCGACATCGTCCTGGGGACCAGTATGGGGGCTTATGTCGCCGGTATGTATGCCATGGGGTATTCGGCGGATGAAGTAACGACCAAAACGCTCTCGCTGGATTGGAGTAAAGGCTATCAAGATAAAGTCACGCGCCAGGATCTCTCGTTGCGAAAAAAGTCGCAGGCCGATGACTTTCAATTGCAAACCAATATAGGCCTCAGTGACGGTCAGGTTAAATTGCCTGAGGGTATGTATCAGGGGCAGGGGATGGCTTCACTGTTACGGGATGCAACCTCGAACCTACCGGCGTTACGAAGTTTTAATGAGCTGCCGATCCCTTATCGGGCGATCGCGACAAATTTGGAAACGGTGACGCCCGTGGTTTTGGATCACGGAAATCTGGCCGCTGTCATGCAGGCTTCCATGTCGATTCCTGGGGCTTTGAAGCCGATCGAAATTGATCACCAGCTGCTGGCGGATGGTGGCATTGTTAATAATTTACCGGTGGATATTGCGATCAAGATGGGGGCTCAGGTCATCATCGCCGTGGATATTTCCGATAAATTAAAGTCGAAAGATCAGTTGAACTCAGCGTTCGGATTGTTGGATCAATTGACCACCTATTTAACCCGTTCAGGTACAGAACATCAGCTCACGTTGTTGCGTGAACAAGACCTGCTATTAACACCGGAAGTCAGCCAGTTTTCCGTCTCGGATTTCGGTGTGATGGCGGAGATTGTCCAGCGCGGGGAGTCTTCCGCCGAAGGGATGCGTCCTCGCTTGCGCGCCTTGTCAGTTACCGAAGAGGAGTATGAGGAATATCGACAGGCCAAGCTGGATCGCCGTGCTCAGTTTGGTGGCCAGCCCGCTTACTATCTGGATAGAATCGTCATCCATAACAACTCCCGTCTCAGTGATGAGGTGATCAAGGGCATGCTGCAGGTGGAAACCGGCATGGTCCAGACCAGCGAGAATCTGGAGGCCGGCATCGAACGGATCAACGCGCTGGGTACGTTCGAGCGGGTAACCTACGAAATCGATGAGGAACAGGGGCAGAATGTGTTGGTGGTGAATGCCAACGAAAAAAGTTGGGGTCCTAATTATCTGGATTTCAATTTTGCTTTTGAAGACGATTTCAGCTCCCGTTCCAACTACTCCTATGGCGTGGCCTACACCTTGACCAATATTAATCAGCTGGGTGGGGAGTGGCGCAATGAAATGAGTCTGGGTAGCTGGAAGCATTTGCGCAGCGAATTTTATACCCCATTCGATACCGGCCAACAGTACTACTGGCAGTTCGGCGGTGGTTATGACAATGAAACCCGCGCCATCTATATGAATCAAGCCAAAGCGTTGTGGGGTGATGAGGATCTGGGTTCTTCCAATTTCGTTAATGTGGAAAATGGAACCTGGGGACTCGACACCGAGGTGGGGTGGAATCCGCAGCCCTGGAATCAATTCGCGCTGGGGATGCGTGGTGCCCGCTCCACGCTGGATGTGCAAGGGGTGGCGGCAGAGACCAAGGTCTATAGTTGGGGGCCTTATGCACGCTACAGTTATGACACGCTGGATAGCCGCTCTTTCCCCATGCAGGGCCATTATCTGACAGGGCAGCTGGATTATGTGCATAGCCAAGACGGAGATTCGACCGCCACGCTGCGGAGATGGGGTCTCGTCTCGGATATAGATTATTTGCATCCATTTACCTTGTCGGAACGGCAAAACCTGAACTTGCGTCTATCGGGTGGCAGTTCCGCCGTGAACGAGTTGCAGCCGATGTATTTGCAGGATTTGGGTGGGCTGTTCAACCTCTCCGGCTTTCAGCGGTATCAGCTGAATGGTCGATATAAACTGTTTGGCGCCTTCATCTACAGCTATCGACTACTGGATAACCATTTTGGCTCCTTTAAGTCGCCGGTTTATCTGGGATTCTCCGTAGAGCGGGGTAATGTCTGGAATGACAAGTCCGAGATCAATTGGGATGACATGCGGTCCGCTGGCAGTATCTACCTCGGCTCAGATACCTTTTTAGGTCCTATTTATCTGGCATATGGGCAAACGGATAGTGACGATGACTCTTTTTATCTGATGTTTGGGAATACCTTCGGTTTATAAGCCTTAGATATTCAGCGGGTTTATAGCGGTTATATTTTTCATTAAACCAGCAAATCTATATAGTTAGGGCCACGTTACCAGGCCCCACCGGCCGTCTCATGGATGATTGTCATTGTCAGAGACCTCGAACGCGGAGTGCGTGAGCGGTTGCGGGCAGACAACTTGAATAGATAAGAGGAATTCATCGTGCTAGAGAGCTATCGCCAACATGTTGCCGAGCGCGCCGTCCAAGGCGTTGCACCCAAGCCCCTGAATGCCGAGCAGGTTGCTGCTCTGGTCGATTTGATAAAAAATCCCCCTGCAGGTGAAGAGTCCCTGTTGCTGGATTTATTGGCTAATCGCATTCCGCCAGGCGTGGATGAAGCCGCCTACGTCAAGGCGGGCTTTCTGGCTGCCGTTACTAAAGGTGAAGCTGTCTCTCCAATACTGAGCGCCCAGTCTGCCGTCGAGCTGCTGGGTACCATGCAGGGCGGCTATAACATTCAGCCACTGATTGACTTGCTAGATGATGCGGTATTGGCTCCGATAGCTACCAAGGCGTTATCCCATACCCTGCTGTTGTTCGATTCTTTTCATGATGTGCAACATAAGCTGGAAGCCGGGAATAGCTATGCCAGACAAGTGATGGAGTCCTGGGCGAATGCCGAATGGTTTTTGTCTCGTCCCAAGCTGGCAGACAAAATTACCCTGACGGTGTTCAAGGTCAGTGGTGAAACCAACACCGATGATCTGTCACCAGCACAAGATGCCTGGTCGAGACCCGATATCCCTCTCCATGCCTTGGCTATGTTGAAAAACAGCCGTCCCGGGATTACTGCCGATCAGGAAGGGGTCGTTGGCCCAATCCAGACACTCGATGCGCTGAAAGCCAAGGGGTTCCCTTTGGTATACGTTGGCGACGTTGTGGGGACTGGCTCCTCGCGCAAGTCGGCCACTAACTCGGTGCTGTGGTTCATGGGCGATGATATCCCCAATGTACCGAACAAGCGTGCAGGTGGCTTCGTGCTGGGTGGCAAGATAGCGCCGATTTTCTTCAACACTATGGAAGATGCGGGAGCACTGCCCATCGAGCTGGATGTCAGCAAGATGAATACCGGCGATGTCATCGACATTTATACCTATGAAGGTAAGGTGACGGTGCATGGCAGCGATGAGGTGCTGGCTACTTTCGAGTTGAAGACCGAGGTGTTACTGGATGAAGTGCGCGCAGGCGGCCGGATCCCGCTCATCGTGGGTCGTGGTCTGACCGACAAGGCTCGAGACATGTTAGGCCTGCCATTTTCTGAAGTATTTAAGCGTTCACAACCGGTAGCGGATTCTGGCAAGGGGTATACCTTGGCTCAGAAAATGGTCGGTAAGGCTTGTGGCGTCGATGGTATTCGTCCTGGCACTTATTGCGAGCCGAAGATGACCACGGTTGGATCTCAAGATACCACCGGGCCCATGACTCGGGATGAACTCAAGGATCTGGCATGCCTAGGTTTCTCTGCCGATCTGGTGATGCAGTCCTTCTGTCACACTGCGGCTTATCCAAAGCCGGTTGATGTGCAAACCCACCATACTCTGCCCGATTTCATCATGAATCGCGGCGGTGTTGCTCTGCGTCCAGGGGACGGCGTGATCCACAGCTGGCTCAACCGGATGCTGTTGCCGGATACCGTGGGTACCGGTGGTGATTCGCATACCCGTTTCCCGATTGGTGTCTCCTTCCCTGCTGGATCGGGTCTGGTTGCCTTTGCCGCCGCGACCGGTGTGATGCCGCTGGATATGCCGGAGTCGGTGCTGGTTCGCTTCAAGGGAACCATGCAACCGGGGATCACGCTACGAGATCTGGTGCATGCCATTCCCTATCAGGCTATCCAGATGGGACTTCTTACCGTCGAGAAGGCCGGTAAAAAGAATATATTCTCCGGTCGGATCCTCGAGATCGAAGGTTTGCCGGAGTTGAAGGTGGAACAAGCCTTCGAGTTGGCCGATGCCAGTGCCGAGCGTTCAGCGGCTGGCTGTACCATCAAATTGGATGAGGCGCCGATCGCCGAATATCTCAACTCCAACATTGTCATGCTCAAATGGATGCTGGCAGAGGGATATGGGGATGTTCGCACCATCACGCGCCGGATCAAGGCGATGGAGGCCTGGTTGGCCAAACCGGAGCTGATGCAGGCCGATGCTGATGCCGAATACGCCGCGATCATCGAGATTGATCTGGATAGCATCAAGGAGCCGATCCTCTGTGCGCCCAATGATCCGGATGATGCCCGTTTGCTCTCCAGCGTGGCCGGTGACCGTATCGATGAGGTGTTTATTGGTTCTTGCATGACCAATATCGGTCATTTCCGGGCGGCCGGTAAGCTGTTAAACCAGTTCAAAGGCCAGCTGACGACTCGTCTATGGATCGCACCGCCGACCAAGATGGACAAAGATCAACTGACCGAGGAGGGCTATTACGGCATCTTCGGTCGTGTGGGCGCGCGTATTGAAATCCCGGGATGTTCGCTCTGTATGGGCAACCAGGCGCGTGTCGCCGATGGTGCTTCTGTGGTTTCCACGTCAACGCGCAACTTCCCGAACCGGTTGGGTCAGGGAGCGAATGTTTATCTGGCATCCGCGGAGCTAGCTGCCGTGGCGGCCATCCTGGGTCGGATCCCGAGCGTCGAGGAATACCAGGGTTACGCTCGCGAACTGGATACCTTGGCCAGTGATGTTTATCGTTACCTGAACTTTAACCAGATTGCCAGTTACACCGCGAAGGCCGACCAGGTCATTCTGCAAGTTCCGGTGTGATAGATGCTGATCGGCAGGAACGGGGCGCACGATGCGCCCCGTTTTTTTATGATATGCCCTTCTGGCGCTAGAATGAGAAGAGCAAGCTGAGGGGGCTACGATGGATTATGAATTTACCAAACAGGCGGATGGGCGTTTGCGCGTCAAATTGGCCATGGGACACGAGGCGTTTGGTCATTGGTTGAATGATGCGATCGCCACGAACCTGACGCTGTTGGCCGATGTTTTGCGTGATGTTGAACGAGTCCAGCAGGGTGAGGTTGAGATGCTGACCTTGCATAGCGCCGGGTATACCTTGCAATTGGGGGATGGTGAAGCCGAGATCTCGGCCAATGTGGTGCAATTTGAATTTGGCGATGAGTTGGAGCCAGATATGGCCTATTACGATGATGAACAGATGTCGGGCTGTGGACTGGAAGATTTTCAACGCTTGTTATTGGCGTGGCAGGATTTTGTCCAATCTGAGTCCTAAGCTGAGCTGTGGTTTGGGATGATTTTATGCTGCACCAAATTGGCGCCCAGTTCGGTGACATCCCGAACTGGGCTGCACCAATTGTAATGGAAGATGGCTGGTTAATTTGATTTTCTATATTTATCTATATGAATAATATGGATTTTATTATTGTGGCATAGACATTGAATTAGTTTGTTAAACCCAATATCAACCAGGGAGTGGGAGACAAGGTATGAAGCTTATCAGCGCAATTATTAAACCATTTAAGCTGGATGACGTGCGTGAGGCGGTAGCGGCTCTGGGCGTTGACGGTATGACAGTATCTGAAGTGAAAGGTTTTGGCCGTCAAAAGGGTCACACCGAACTTTATCGTGGTGCCGAGTATCAAGTTGATTTTCTGCCAAAAGTGAAGCTGGAAATTGCCAGCGTCAGCGAGAATGTCGAGAGTATCATCGAGGCAATCTGCAAGGCGGCATACACCGGCAAGATCGGTGATGGCAAAATCTTCGTGTATGACCTGGCCCATGTGGTACGTATCCGTACCGGTGAAGTCGACGACGAAGCCATCTAGCGGTCTCGGGTGTTGACTCCGTTCGGAGGGCACCCGCAATTTCATGATGTATTGAGCTGTACTTGAGACCCTTAGGGGTCTTTTTTATTTCTATTGAAACAATAAATGCGAATGACTATCATCAGCGTGAATTTTTTTGATTTACGTCAAGGGATGGTGGGTTTATGGGTTGGCGGCATCTGGTCAGTTTATCTCTATTGTTGGTTTTTCAGACGCAGGCGGCTGAAGAGGTCAATGTCTATTCGGCGCGTCAGGCGCATTTGATTGAACCTATCGTGCGGCAATTTACTGAGCAAAGCGGTATCAAGGTCAATCTGGTTTACGCCGAAGATGGACTGGCCGAACGACTGAAGCGCGAGGGGCGGTTAACGCCCGCCGATCTGGTTTTGACGGTGGATATTAGCCGTCTGATGGAGCTGGTTGATGCGGATCTGGTGCAACCTGTCCGTAGCCCGTCTCTGGAGCAAGCAATTCCGGCTCAGTATCGGGATCCAGAAGGCAAGTGGTTTGCCCTTACCACTCGCGTCCGTGGCATTTACAGCAGCAAAGAGCGTTTGGGGCAGTTGAGCTCCATTCGCTACGAAGACTTGGCGGATTCCAAGTACAAGGGACGCATCTGCACCCGGAGTGGCAAGCATCAGTACAATGTGGCGCTGGTTGCTTCCATGCTGGCTCACCAGGGTGAAGCCAAGACCCGTCAGTGGTTAGAGGGTGTTAAGGCGAATCTGGCACGCAAGCCTCAGGGGAACGATCGGGATCAGGTAAAAGCGATCAAGGAGGGGGTCTGCGATCTTTCTCTCGGCAACAGTTATTACTACGGCAACATGCTGGAGGATGCCAATCAGAAGAGTTGGGCTGAGGCTGTCTATCTTAACTTCCCTAATCAGGCTGACCGAGGCGCGCACGTTAATGTCAGTGGCGTGGTCATGACCAAGTATGCCAAGCACCCAGAGGCCGCTCAACGCCTGATGGAGTACTTGGTCGGGGATCAGGCGCAGCAACTCTACGCCGAGCTGAACAAAGAGTATCCGGTCAAGTCTGGGGTGGCTCTGTCGCCGTTAGTGGCTTCTTGGGGGCAATACCGTGCGGATGATTTGTCTCTGGTGACGATCGCCAAGCACAGAACCCAGGCGATGAAGTTGTTGGATGAGGTGAAGTTCGATCTCTAATCGCATCCGTTCAACCGGCGAAAAAGCCATATGAAGGCGGCTATTTGGATGGCGAGCGGCAGAGGTATTGCTCTGCTGCTCTGTTTCCCGCTGCTGGCTCTGCTGATCGAGGCCGGGTTGTCGCCTCTGGATCTGCTGGCTCATCTCTGGGCCACCGTATTGCCGACTTATCTGCTGAACTCCGCGGGACTGGTGTGCGGCACTGTCTTGCTCTGTTTACTGCTGGGGGCGCCAGCGGGTTGGTTGATAGCCCGCTGCCAAATACCGGGACGGCGTTGGTTGAATTGGGCATTGGTATTGCCACTGGCCATGCCGGGCTATTTGGTAGCCTATGTCTATACCGATCTACTCGATTATGCGGGTTGGGTGCAGCAGAGCTTGCGAAACCTGTTTGGCTGGCAACAGCCAGGGGATTACTATTTTCCGCCTATCCGCTCCCTGGGTGGGGCCATCGGGGTCTTGTCTTTGGTGCTCTACCCCTATGTGTATCTGTTGTCACGGGCCGGATTTGGCGAGTTGGCGCCGCAGCTGGTCGAGAGTGCTCGCATGCAGGGCTATGGTCACTGGCGTCGCTGGTGGCATCTGGAACTTCCGCTGGTCCGTCCTGCCATTGCCGTAGGGCTCTCCCTCGTGGCGATGGAGACGCTGGCTGACTTTGGTACTGTCTCCTATTTTGCTGTGCCAACCCTGACTACAGCCATTAATGATGTATGGCTGGGTTACGGTGAACTGGGGGCAGCAGCTCAGATCTCTTTGGGATTACTGGCGTTGGTGGGGTTGACTCTGCTGATGGAGCGAGTGAGTCGAGGTCGGCAGCAGCGCTATCAACGACAGAGCCTGCTGCAGCCGACAGCGGCCTTGGTGTTGCGGCCGATTGTGTGTGTGCTGGCCGTGGGTTATCTGCTGGCGCTGATTGTGCTGGGTTTTTTGCTCCCCTGCGGAGTCCTGATGTATTACGCCTGGCAAGTTTGGGATGGAGAGTGGCCTGCCGGTTTGTGGGATGCCAGCTTCAATAGCTTGCAGGTCGCGGGGTGGGCCGCGCTGGTCGCCTCAATCATGGCGCTGCTGATCCTGTTTAGCCAACGCCTGAACCTGAAGTTGGCTTGGCCACGCCAATGGGCTGGATTGGGCTACGCTATGCCCGGTACTGTTTTGGCCATCGGGATCCTGATCCCCCTTACTGCGACTGACTTTGGTCTTAACGCCTTGCTGGCCGGGTTGGGGCAGCCTGAGCCAGGGCTTATTTTAACGGGCTCGCTGTTTGCGTTGATCGCGGCGTATGTGGTGCGTTTTATCGCCATGGCGCTGGGGGCTATCGAGAGCAGTTATGGCCGCATTCCGCCATCGCTGGATATGGCCAGCCGTGCGTTGGGGCATGGCGCAAACAGCCTGTTGTGGCGAGTCCATCTGCCGTTACTGCGTCGAGGTATTTTGACCGGGGCTTTGCTCATCTTTATTGAAGCCATGAAGGAGTTGCCCGCCGCTTTGATGTTGCGTCCGTTCAATTACGAGACGCTGGCCACGCTGGTCTATCAATACGTAAAGGCGGAGCAGTTGGCCGAAGGGGCCTTCCCTGCGCTGTTGATCGTGGCTGTTGGTCTTTTACCCTTGTTGTTTATGAATCACTACCTTGGGGAGCGGAAGTCATGAGTGCCTTGCGAATTGAGGATCTGTATTGTCAGCACCAGCAGCAACCCGTGTTGTCTGGCATCTCGTTAACTGTGGAAGATAACGAGATCCTCTGTCTGCTCGGTGCCAGTGGCGGGGGCAAGACCACGCTGCTGCGGGCGATCGCGGGCTTGATGCCGGTCTCGCAGGGGACCGTCTGGCTGCGGGGTCGCCAAGTGGAGGGGGCGGGCATGAGTGTACCGGCCGAGCAGCGGGAGACAGGATTTATTTTCCAGGACTATGCGCTGTTTCCTCATCTAACCGTGGCGCAGAACCTGGCGTTTGCGCTCCGTCCGCTACGACTCTCCGGGGAGCAGCAGCGACAACGTATTCAGGAGATGCTGAGTCTGGTGGCACTGACGTCGCTGGCTCAACGCTATCCCCATGAATTGTCGGGTGGGCAACAACAGCGGGTGGCGATTGCTCGGGCCTTAGTCTGTCGTCCGCAACTTCTGCTGCTGGACGAGCCCTTCTCCAATATTGATGCCCAGGTCCGTTGGAGTTTGATCCGCGAGATCCGCGCCTTGCTCAAAAGCTTGAACATGGCAGCGGTCTTTGTCACACACAGTAAGGAGGAGGCGTTTGCGTTTGCCGATCGGCTGGCCTTATTGGAAAAGGGACGTGTGGTGCAAATCGGCACTCCGAAACAACTCTATCATCAACCGGCGAGCCCCTATGTCGCCGAGTTTTTGGGACGGGGTAATTTGGTCCGTTGCGACTGGCTAGCTGCTGGGCATCTGGCCAGTGCGCTCGGAGAGATCCGGGTTGAGAGCGATCCCGCTGCTTGTCCTGAGCCCTTGCTTTTTGTGCGGCCGCAATTATTAGCGGTGACCCCGGGAGGCCAGGGTGCTGTATTAGAGCAACAATTCCTCGGCAGTCATGTCCGCTGTCTTATCGACTGGCAGGGAGAACACTACGAAGCTTGGCACCATGAATGGCTGACCGAGCCTGAGTGCGGTGTGTCTCTGGCGCTGCGTCCTCATGCGCCTGTGCTCTTCTCGCGGACAGAGTGGCCTCAGCTCCATTCCCGTTTGTAGTGCACTAGCCGCTAGCGTGACAAATGGCTTATAGTGAACGCCTTGTCTTTCGAAGGAGAATGTTCATGTTCCAGCCACAAACAGGTCTCTGTGCCGAGCCCAATTCCCATGCTTATTATCTGATGTTTGATATTCAGGCTGGTGCGGAGTCTGAAATTCGGCTGGCGCTGGCGCATTTCCCCGAACTATGTGAGGAACTGGCGAGTAGCTATCCCGAGGCGAGTTTCAGTGGGTTGGTCGGCGTGGGGAGCGAAGCTTGGGAGCGGCTGTACTCCCAGCGACCGTCGCTATTGGCTCCTTTCCCGACGCTGGAACAAGGCGAGCGAGTGGCGCCTGGGACACCGTTTGACCTGTTTTTTCAGCTTCGCGCCGAGCGCGTCGATATCTTGCATCTTGCGGGTCAGCGGTTGATGGCTCGGTTGGCGGGCAAAGTGCTCTTACGAGAAGAACGGCATGGTTTCCGGTTTTTGGATTGCCGGGATCTGACCGGATTTGTCGATGGCACTGAAAATCCACAGGGCGAGCACAGAGCCGAAGTGGCGCTGGTGGCTGAAGGCCCCTTTGCGGGCGGCAGCTATTTGCATGTGCAGCGCTTCGTGCACAACATGGCCCAGTGGCAGCGATTAGCCTTGAAGGAACAGGAAGATATCATCGGCCGCACCAAACAGGACAACATCGAATATGCCTCGGTGGATAAGCCACTGACCTGTCATATCAAGCGTGTGAATCTGAAGAACAGCGCAGGCCGGAGCAAAGAGATACTGCGTCAGTCAATGCCTTGGGGCTCACTGGAAGAGCAAGGGTTGTACTTCATCAGTTGCTGTCACACCCCGGATCACTTCACCGACATGCTACGCAGCATGGTGATGGGTGATGGGGCTGGGCATTTTGATCACTTGTTGCGGTTTACTCGCGCGGTGACGGGCGCTGCTTTTTTTGCGCCATCCCAGGGTTTTCTCCGCCAGGGTGGCCTGATGGATCTCCGCTAAACAGGCTGCTGCACAATAAAAAAACCGGCGCTAGCGCCGGTTTTTTTGACCCGTCAGATCTTTAACCCGCATGCTCGAACAGCTCGAGCACCGAATCATAGAGTTCATCCATATCGGTCTCGGCGGTCGGGGTGATGAAAATCGTATCATCACCCGCGATGGTGCCGAGGATCCCTTCGGCTTTGCCCAAGGAGTCCAATAAGCGCGCGATCAGCTGGGCCGCGCCTGGACTGGTGTGGATCACCAGCAGGAAGCCGTTATGGTCAACATCCAAGACCAGATTCTTCAGCGGGCTATTGATGGTGGGGACGCCCAACTCGACCGGCAGACAGTACACCATCTCCATTTTGGCATTGCGGGTACGCACAGCGCCAAAGCGACTCAGCATCCGTGAGACCTTGGATTGATTGATATTTTCGTAGCCCATCTCGTGCAGCGCGGTGACGATCTCAGCCTGCGAGCCAAAACGTTCTTCTCTCAATAAGGCTTTGAAAGCCTTGATCAGTTGTTCCTGTTTTTCACCGGGCTTCATAGCCAACTAATATGTTGTATGGACGAGCTGTAATTTTGCATCCATATGCCAATATTTTCAAGAATTAGCCGATAATTCTGCATAAGGATGCACAAAATTCTTGCATTGACTCCCCCTGTGACTAGAATCGGCGCAAAGTATGGATAAAAGGCCGTCACTCATCATGGGTATAGAGCTCAAAGGAATCTCAAAATCCTGGCATCAGCAGCAGATCCTGCGGCAGGTTTCATTTCGCTGTGCCGCTGGCGAGACCCTGGTGCTGCTGGGGCCCAGTGGGGCCGGCAAGAGTTCCTTGCTGCGCCTGATGAACCTGCTGGATACGCCCGATGAGGGCGAGTTATTGATCGCCGGTGAGCGGTTTGAGTTTCCGGCAGTTGCCACGCAAGCAGATTATGCCAAGCGCACTCAAATTTTGCGCGGCAAGGTCGGCATGGTATTCCAACAATATCATCTCTGGCCGCATCTGAGTGTTGAGCAGAACCTGATGGAAGCGCCGTTGAAAGTCTTGGGTATGAACAAGAAAGAGGCGCAGGATAAAGCCGGTTACCTGCTCAACCAGTTGAAACTATCCGAGAAACGTCATGTCTGGCCTGCCAGTCTTTCCGGCGGACAGCAACAACGGGTGGCTATCGCTCGGGCCTTGATGATGGATCCGGCGATCCTGCTGTTTGACGAACCGACGGCGGCGCTGGATCCGGAGATCACCAAGGAAGTGGCCGATATTATTCGCAAATTGGGCGATACCGGTATCACTCAGGTGGTGGTGACTCATGAAGTGGAGTTTGCGCGCCGAGTGGCGACGCAGGTGATCTATCTCGAGCAGGGACAGATTGTGGAAATGGGGAGTGCGCAGCGTTTCGCTGAACCTCAGACGGTCCGTTTTGCTGAATTCTTACAACACTAGAACCATCCAGGAAGGTAAATCATGAAGAAGCTATTCACCGCTATTGCTGCCGTGTCATTGCTCTGTGCCCATGCCATGGCAACTGAGGTCAAGTTTGCCACCGAGGCAACGTATCCTCCGTTTGAATTTATGACCGACAAAAATGAATTTGCCGGGTTTGATATCGAACTGGCACAAGCGGTCTGTGCCGAAGCCAAGCTGAGCTGCACCTTCAGTAATCAGGCTTTTGATAGTTTGATCCCCAGTTTGAAGTTCCGTCGCTTTGATGCTGCCATCGCCGCCATGGACGTCACCGAAGAACGGGCCAAACAGGTCGATTTCTCCAATATCTATTATGAAAACTCCGCTGTCTTTGTGGCGGCAGAAGGCAAGTTTACCGATGTGGCTCAATTGGCCTCGAAAAATGTCGGTGTGCAAAATGGTACCTCGCATCAGTCCTATCTGCTGGAGCAGCTGAAGGATAAGGATGTGAAAGCCGTGCCTTATGCCAGCTATCAAAATGCGCTGATGGATTTGACCAGTGGTCGTGTGGATGCGGTGTTTGCCGATACGGCCGTAGCGGCCGAGTGGTTGAAAAGCCATGCCGGTTATCAAATGGTGGGTAAGCCCGTATCTGATGCCAAGTATTTCGGCGCCGGGTTTGCCATTGCCGTCAACAAGGGCAACAAAGCTTTGTTGGACAGCCTGAACCAGGGGCTCGCCGGTATCAAGGCCAATGGCATTTATCAAAAACTCTACGATAAGTATTTCGCCAAATAATGATCAGCCTGTTGTTGGATGCCGCCCTGATGACCTTGGGGCTGGCTATCGTGTCATTGGTTGGCGGCTTGCTGCTGGCTCTGCTGCTGAGCGCGGCTGAGTTATCCCGGCATGTTTGGCTGCGCTGGCCAGTCGCAACCCTGACAACCTTAATCCGCGGCTTGCCTGAGATCCTGGTGGTGCTCTTTATCTACTTCGGCTCTTCACAGTTGCTGTTGTTGTTGGCGGATGGCATCAATCTGGCTTGTGCGACTTGGTTGCCAGGGCAAAGCAGATGTCATGCACCGTGGGATTATGTGGAGATGAGCCCGTTCTGGTGCGGTGTCCTAGCTCTGGCACTGTTGTTTGCCTCGTATGCTACCCAGACCCTGCGCGCGGCTCTGAAGGCCGTGCCCAAGGGGCAGCGCCAGGCCGCGCAGGCCTTGGGTTTGTCTGCGGGGCATATTTTTGGGCGCATCGTGCTGCCGCAAGCGTGGCGTCATGCACTACCAGGCTTGGGAAATCAATGGTTGGTGCTGCTCAAGGATACGGCGTTAGTCTCGCTCATCGGGGTAAATGACCTGATGCGTCAGTCGCAATTGGCGGTCGCCAGCCCGAGTAGCGAACATGGTCCCTTTACCTGGTATGCCGTGGCTGCGGGTATCTATCTGCTGATCACCCTGGTCAGTGGGCGCATCCTTGAACATCTGCGTCAACGCAGCTTCCGATATGGTGGTTAACATGGCCTATCTCTCCGAGTTACTTAGCGGACTGGCAACCACGCTGGAGCTGACTGTGATGAGCTTGCTGCTGGGTGGCTTACTGGCGCTGATTTTTACCTGGCTGCTGGATCGGCGGATCCCGGTTGCCCGGCAGTTGGTCGAACTGTTTCTGGTGGTATTTACCGGCACGCCTTTACTGGTACAGATATTCCTCATCTATTACGGTCCGGCACAATTTGAGTGGATGAAGCAAAGCTGGTTGTGGGAGTTGCTGAAAGAGCCCTGGTTCTGCGCCATATTGGCTTTGGGATTAAATACGGCGGCCTATTCGACTCGCTTGTTCAAGGGGGCGCTGGATGCAGTTCCCTATGGCGAAGTGCTAGCCTGCAAAGCCTTGGGCATGACCAAAGGACAAACTCTGAATATCAAACTGCGCCATGCCATGCGACGGGTGGTTCCGGGCTATTCCAATGAGGTTATTCTGGTCCTTAAAGGCAGCTCATTAGCCAGTACCATCACCATCATGGATATGATGGGTATCGCGCAGCGCTTGAATGCCCAAACCTATGACACCTTGGGGGTTTTCGGGGTTGCTGGTGCCATCTATCTGGCCATGAACGGTAGTCTCACATTAGCATTTCGCTGGCTAGAGCGGCGAGCGTTGGCATTTGCACCCCATGAATGAGCAGAGGCTACGCCACAGTGAGAGGGGGCTTTCTAGCCCCCTTTGTTTTGTTGTAAAAATGTAATTTAGTTGTGCTTTTGCTGTTGTGCTCCCCGGCTCACAGTTCCGACATTCCTCTTTGTTCCTTCCTGTGCTTTATCCTATGGTGATGGTGAGCCACATCCATTAATTACCCTACACCATCAATAACGCTCGGAGCTCACTATGAAAGTTGCCGTTCTCGGCGCGGCCGGAGGTATCGGTCAGTCGCTTTCGTTATTGTTAAAACTTCAACTGCCTCCCGGTTTTGAATTGGCCTTGTACGATCTGGCTGCGGTCACGCCCGGTGTTGCCGTCGACTTAAGCCATATTCCGACCGATGTCCGTGTCCGCGGTTACGCTGGTGAAGATCCCACTCCAGCCTTGCAAGGGGCGGACATTGTCATCATACCGGCAGGCGTGGCGCGTAAGCCTGGAATGGACCGCTCCGATCTATTCAAATTTAATGCCGGGGTGATCCAGAATCTGGTTCAGCATTGTGCTCGCCAATGCCCGAAGGCGTTGCTGGCGATCATCACCAATCCGGTGAATAGCATCATTCCGATTGCGGCCGAGGTGCTGACTCAGGCCGGTGTGTATGATCCTCGTAAACTGTTTGGCGTTACTACCTTGGATGTCATCCGGGCAGAAACCTTTGTCGCCAATGCCATGCAGTGCAAGGCTGGTTCGCTGACGGTGCCGGTGATTGGCGGTCATAGTGGCACCACCATACTGCCGTTGTTTTCCCAGGTCGTGGGCCAACATTTTAGTCATGACCAACTCGATGAAATGACTCGTCACGTGCAAAACGCCGGCACCGAGGTCGTGAACGCCAAAGCCGGAGCGGGCTCGGCCACCCTGGCGATGGCGCAAGCCGGTTTACGCTTCTGTCTTTCACTGGTGCATGCTCGGCAAGGGGAGCCCGGGATTGTCGAATATGCGTATGTGGATGGCGGTAGTGCTCATGCCCGTTTCTTCGCGCAAGCGGTGCGAATTGGTCGCGAGGGGATAGAGGAGGTGATGGATTATGGCGCATTGAGCCGTCTGGAGCAGGATGAGCTAGATGGCATGCTCGCCACGCTGCGGGAGGAAATCGAGCTCGGAATTGCCTATGCGCGGCAATAAGGACTCGTACGCCAAACAAGGGCCTGATGGCCCTTTGTTTTTTCTCAAGGATCCGCCCTGACGGCCGATAGCCTTGTTGGAGGCGCCTATGAATCGAATTTTGCTCATCGTATTGTTGTTAAGTGTTGCATCCGGGCTGAGTGCCGAGGAGCAAGCACTAAAACCGACGACCGACATTTTTGCGGGTATGGCGTTGCCTGCTGCCCAGATTGCCGCAGAGCCGGCTGCGACTCCAACCCCTAAAAAGTTGACGGCTGAAGAGTTGGCAGAGCGTGAGCGTCATCAGCAGGCCGCGCGTGCGGCAAGCTCTGCTGCTTCGACCCTGTATACCGAGCAGACGGTGACGACGATTCCATCGGCCGCGATTTCAACCCTGCAACTGTACAGTCAGGATGAGTTGATTACCTGGATTGGCCAACACAAACACCTGCAACGTGTGGTTGCTGACCAGTGTCAATTAACACCCGACATCGAAGCGCGAGCCAAGGTGTTGATGCTGCCCTCGTACCAATACCTGTGGGCGGACATGCTGTTGACCGGCACCTGTGTGCCGAAAGATGCTGCCGTCGGGATTGGCTTTATGTGGGGGGCTGCCGAGCAGGGCTTGCCCGCCGCATTGCAGCGACTGGCGCATTACTATGAGCAAGGGCGTTATGTCCAGGTTGACAAGCAACAGGCGGTGGTACTGATGCACGAGGCTGCGGCACTCGGTTATCTGGAGGCGCAGATGGACTGGGTCAGTATGTTGAATCGGGGTATGGGCAGCCCTCTCGATTACGAAGAGGCCTATAGCTGGTTGCACCACACCATCATCACCGATGGCAAACAGCACGCCAAGGCCAAGCGTTTATTGAGCCAATTGGCGGCGAGGATGCCGAGCAATATTGTGTCTCGAGCCAAGGCATACCGGCTTAATTAAGCGAGGCGGGGGGCGTGATCCTGGCCAATTTCACCATGTTATTTTCCACCGAGAAAATCTCGATTTGATAGTCGGCGATCTGCAGTTGACGGCCAACCTGAGGTAAGTCCTCCAGGTACTCTAGGATCAATCCATTGAGCGTGCGGGGGCCGTCAGTTGAGAAATTCCACTCCAGCTCTTTGTTGATATCCCGAAGATTGGCGGCGCCTTCAATCAGGTAGCTGCCGTCGGCCTGACGGTAGATCTCTTCATTGGCGCTGGGAGCCAGACTGGTTGTAAAGTCACCCACAATCTCCTCCAGAATATCGTCCAGAGTGGCTAGGCCGCGGATGTCTCCGTACTCATCGACCACCAAGCCAATCCGCTCCTTATTCCGACGAAATTTGATGAGCTGGGTCAGCAGTGGGGTGCCGCTGGGGATGAAGTAGACCTCATGGACGGTGCGCAGTAGAGACTCTTTATTAAACTGCTCCCGGGTCAGCAAGCGCAACGCATCGCGCACATGAATGAAGCCAACCGCATCATCGAGCATGTCCCGATATAGCAAGACCTTGGTGTGCGGGGTATTAGTCAATTGGCGCTGAATGGTCTTCCAGTCATCATTGATATTGATTGCATAGATGTCGGCCCGCGGCACCATGATCTCCTCAATCGCCAGGTGCTCCAGCTCCAGCACTCCCATCAACATGTCTTGATGGTTCTGGGGGATGAGACTGCTGGATTCGTTGAGCACGGAGCGTAACTCTTCACTATTGAGCGACTCGTCTTTCCTATGCAGCTTGATGCCAAACAGCTCTAGTAGGCCGTTGGAAATGGAGTTGATGAGCCAAACCAGAGGATAGAAAGGGAGCATCAAGATCCGCAGTATGATGGCGGCCGGGTAGGCCACCCGCTCCGGATTCAAGGCGGCCAGAGTTTTGGGGGTGACTTCGGAAAATATCAGAATGACAAGGGTCAGCACCGAGGTCGCAACGGCGATGCCGTAATCGCCAAAGACCCGAATGGCCAGCAGGGTCGCGATAGAGGAGGCCAGAATATTCGCCAGATTATTGCCAATCAGTATCAACCCCAGCAGCCGGTCGGGGCGTCGTAACAGGTGTTCGACTCGCATAGCTCCGCGATGTTTGGTCTTGGCCAGATGGCGTAATTTATAGCGATTGAGTGACATCATGCCCGTTTCTGCGGCCGAAAAAAAAGCAGAAACCAGCAACATCAGCATAAGAGCCAATAATAGGGATTGGGTCGAAATGGTATCCAAACAATAGTCCTCTAGTCGTTCGGAAATGGTAACGCTGCGATATGACTCAGCTGAGTAGCACCTCTTTGAGGAACCGACTGCCGAAATAGGCCAGCAAGAGGAGAACACTGCCCAGCAAGCTGAGACTGATGAGGGTTTTACCTCTCCAGCCGTGACGATAATGTCCCCATAACAGACTGGTATACACACACCAGGCCAGCAGGGTCAGCACAGCTTTATGCCGTTGATCGGGAGCAAACATTTCATCTAGAAACAGCACTCCGCTGCCGATCGAGAGTGTTAGCAATATCACTCCGAGCAGGATCAGTTGGTACACCCGCGTTTCTACCGTCATCAGCGGAGGCAGATGAGGTAGCCCCAGACGTTTGCGCGCCTTGAGATGATAATTGAGATAGGCGAGTAACAGCGTGAACAGCGTGGCGATCATCAACACCGAAAAGGCCAGCAATGCTAACGAGATGTGCATTAACAGCTCGGGTCTTTGCTCCAGATGCAGGACATATTGCCCAGGGATCAGATTGCTGACGATTTGCAGCAACGCCGCAAAGCCATAGACCACGGGTAATAGGATCCAACCATTGAAGCGCTGTACGATCAGGCTCATGACCAGACTGATGAGCAAGGCGACTGCAGACGCTACGTTCAGCAAGCTGAGATTCTGCCCGAATCCTGTCGAAACAATCTCTTGTCCGAGTCCTGCCGCATGCAATGCCATCGCAATCCAGGCGCTACTGACCAGAGGCCAACTGATGCTGTGGCTATTGAGCAGGCGATGCAAAGCGGCCAGGCTAGCTAGCAGGTAAAACGCAAGGCAGAGCAATGATGGGATGACCATAGGGTAATTAATTGAATTGACGGTCATTAATGGACTTAAGTGGCGAGTATATCGCTGTCGTAGGTCTGCTGCCAGCAAGGCTTAAGATCTTGGGGCAAGTTGCGGTATACTCGTGCGCAATTACGCCAATCGTTGGAATAGGCCATGTTTGAGAATCTAACCGAGCGTCTGTCGAAGTCGCTGCGCAACATCAGTGGTCGGGGTCGCCTGACTGAAGACAACATCAAAGATACCTTGCGTGAAGTGCGCATGGCGTTGCTGGAAGCGGACGTCGCCTTGCCAGTGGTCAAGGAATTTGTCAGTCGAGTCAAGGAACGCGCGGTTGGCCAAGAGGTTAACAAGAGCCTGAGCCCAGGGCAGGCGTTCATCAAGATAGTGCAAGGTGAACTGATCTCCGTCATGGGTGAGGCCAATGAGTCCCTGGACTTGGCAACTCAGCCCCCTGCCGTATTGTTGATGGCGGGCTTGCAAGGTGCCGGTAAGACGACATCCGTGGCCAAGTTGGCAAAGTTCCTGAAGGAGCGGATGAAGAAGAAGGTGCTGGTCGTCAGTGCTGACGTCTATCGTCCGGCCGCTATCAAACAGCTGGAAACCTTGGCGCAGGAGATTGGTGTCGAGTTCTTCCCCAGTGATACCACACAAAAACCGATTGCGATTGCCGAAGCGGCCATCAATCACGCGCGCAAGCAATTCTTCGATGTGTTGATTGTCGATACTGCCGGCCGGCTGCACGTCGATAGCGAAATGATGGACGAGATCAAGGCCCTCCATCAATACGTCAAGCCTATCGAGACGCTGTTCGTGGTCGATGCCATGACCGGCCAGGACGCTGCTAATACTGCCAAGGCGTTCAGCGATGCCTTGCCGTTGACCGGGGTCATCTTGACCAAGGCCGATGGTGATGCGCGGGGCGGTGCAGCACTGTCGGTTCGACATATCACCGGCAAACCCATCAAGTTTATTGGTATGGGTGAAAAGGTCGACGCATTGGAACCTTTCCATCCAGATCGGATTGCCTCGCGCATCCTGGGGATGGGGGATGTGTTGTCGCTCATCGAAGAGATGGAGCGCAATGTCGACAAAGACAAGGCAGCCAAGCTTGCCCAGAAGATGCAAAAAGGCAAAGGCTTTGATCTGGAGGATTTCCGTGAACAGCTGGCCCAAATGCGCAACATGGGCGGCATGATGGGCATGCTCGACAAATTGCCCGGGGTCTCGGGCCTGCCAGATGATGTCAAAGGCAAGCTCGATGACAAGATGACCCATCGCATGGAGGCGATTATCAGCTCCATGACCCCGGCTGAACGCCGGAATCCGGAGATCATCAAGGGTTCGCGCAAGCGTCGAATTGCTGCCGGTTCAGGGATGCAGATCCAGGATGTGAACCGTCTGCTCAAGCAGTTTGATCAGATGCAACGCATGATGAAGAAGATTTCCGGCAAAGGCGGTATGCGCAAGCTGATGAGTGGTATGAAGAATATGTTGCCACCCGGCGGTTTTGGCCGTGGTCCTTTCTGATTTGCCGCGCCAATTTTACTGCGTAAGCTAAAACTCGAGTTGACCAGCCCTGCCGTGCGTGTCTTAAAAAGCGGCGGGTTTGGTTGCATTTGCTGCGGATGTAAGTAAAATTACGCGGCTTATTTTAAGCTGGGGTTCGTGTTTTCCACGGACCTCGTTCATTCAAAGTTAATGAGGACGATATGGTAACCATTCGTTTGCAACGTGGTGGCGCTAAGAAGCGTCCGTTTTACCAAGTAGTTGTGGCTGATGGCCGTTTCGCTCGTGATGGTCGTTTCATCGAGCGCGTTGGCTTCTTCAACCCGATGGCTTCTGGCCAAGCTGAAAAGATCAATCTGGACCTGGTTCGTATCCAACACTGGATCGGTCAAGGCGCCAATATGTCTGATCGTGTTGCCAAGCTGGTCAAAGACGCTTCCAAAGCGGCTTAATGTTCGAATTCTGGCTAAGGAGCCACGGTGGATAAGCCTGTAGTTGTTGGTCGCCTGGGCGCCGTTTACGGCATCAAAGGCTGGCTGAAGGTACACTCCTTCACCGATGATGCCGAGAGCATATTCGAATATTCCCCTTGGCTGACACAGCAAAATGGGGAGTGGCGCGAGATCCGGGTTTCTGGGTGGAAACGTCACAACAATGGGTTGGTCTGCAAGCTGGAAGGTATCGACCTGCGAGAAGACGCCCAAGCCATGGCCGGAGTGGACATCGCTGTTCAGCCACAAGCATTCCCTGAGTTGTCGGACGGAGAATACTACTGGAGTGACCTGATGGGTTGCCAAGTGGTGAATCTCAACGGCTATCAGATGGGCGAAGTGACTGAGTTGATGGAAACGGGCTCCAACGATGTGTTGGTAGTCAAAGCCAAATTGAATGATGCCTATGGAATGAAAGAGCGGTTAATCCCGTTTCTGGATGGGCAGGTCATCAAAAAGATTGATCTGGCTAACCGTTCCATAGAGGTCGATTGGGATCCGGATTTTTAATCGTACCCGTTGTCGGCATACATCGGAGGTTTCTATGTGGATTGGGGTGATCAGCCTCTTCCCGGATATGTTCCGAGCCATTACTGACTACGGTGTGACGGGCCGGGCCTCAAGGCAAGGCTTGCTGCAAATCAGATGCTGGAATCCTCGTGATTTCACCCACGACAAACACCACACGGTCGATGATCGACCCTATGGTGGTGGGCCTGGAATGTTGATGATGGTTCAGCCGTTGCGTGACGCAATTCAGGCTGCACGAGACGCAGCAGGTGAGGGAGTGAAAGTCATCTATCTCTCACCACAAGGTCGAAAGCTCACCCAAGCCGGTGTAGCTGAGCTCGCCAAGTCTCAGAAGTTGATTCTGGTGGCTGGCCGATACGAAGGTATCGATGAGCGCGTGATACAGACCGATATCGATGAAGAGTGGTCTGTTGGCGATTACGTGTTAAGTGGTGGTGAATTACCTGCCATGATCCTGGTAGATGCGGTATCTCGATTGGTACCGGGTGTATTGGGCGATATGGCGAGTGCCGAGCAAGACTCCTTTACCGAGGGCTTGCTGGATCACCCGCACTACACGCGACCGGAAGTGATGGAAGGATTGACGGTTCCCGAGGTGTTACTGAGCGGTAACCACGAGAGTGTTCGCACATGGCGCCTCCAACAGGCCTTGGGTCGGACCTGGTTACGAAGACCGGAACTATTAAATAACCTAGCTCTGACTGACGAGCAAGAGAGACTTCTTGCCCAGTTTGTTCGTGAACAACGTGACGAACAGCAGTAGAGTTTTCAGTTTATCCTAGGTAGGAAGAGACAATGAGCAAGATTATTCAGCAACTCGAGCAAGAACAACTGCGTTCTGACATCCCGGCTTTTGCCCCGGGCGACACCGTACGTGTACAAGTACGTGTTAAAGAAGCTGGCAAGGAACGTCTGCAGGCTTTCGAAGGCGTCGTTATCGCCAAGCGTAACCGCGGTCTGCACTCTGCTTTCACCGTTCGCAAGATCTCCAATGGCGAAGGTGTTGAGCGTGTATTCCAGACTCACAGCCCGCTGATTGCCAGCGTTGAGCTGAAGCGTCGCGGTGTGGTTCGTCGCGCCAAGCTGTACTACCTGCGTAACTTGACTGGTAAGAAAGCGCGTATCCGCGAAAAGCTCAACTAATCTCATTAGTTGCTGTAAAGAAAAAGGCTCGCCAATGGCGGGCCTTTTTTGTTGAGTCAGTGCTGTTATTGAACCACGGACACCAGCGAGTTTTCGCCACCAAATGGGTTGGTGCAATAGGCTTCGGCATCCCAATCATTATCAAAGGACTCGGAGCCATCGGCAGAAACCAGCCGGAAGCGGTACTGATAACTCTCTTTTTCATTCGTGGGCAGATTCAGCGTGGCCTTGAAAATACCATTCTTGAGTTTTTTTAACTCAACCGGTTCCCATCCAGCAAACTCGCCCAGTAAAAACACCTGCTCGGCCTCTTTCGCGGCCTCTTTTGTCACCTCAAAGGTGACCTGCACTTCCGGCTTGGTCTTGAGGAATTTTTTAGTGACAGGCATGTGATCTCCTTGAAGGTTTAATCCTGTGTCAGATAGGTGGGGATTTGGCTTCCCATGGGTATCATAAAACAAAAAATAGCCGATGTGCCGACCAGAGATCAGGAAATGGTCGAAAAATGGGCAGATGTGATCGGATTAATGTGGGAAAAAAACTTTCTGCAACAGGCGGCGGGTGAATCGGGTACGCAGGTAAAAGCCGCGTGGTCGAGTCTGGATCAGCTCCCCTTGTCGACCGATGGCCGGAGTCAGGGCTTGCCCATTGGCCGCTTTGGGTCTGAGTTGCAAGACTTCGCCGTGATGGGCCGTGATGGATTCGATCTGCCCCAAGGCTACCAGCTCCATGAGCTCCTCCCAATCTTGACGCAGCAACTGCTCTTCCTCCGCATCAGGACTCCAGATGAAGGGCGTCGCGATCCGACGCTCGGCAAGAGGGATGTGGCGGCTGCCTTCCACCGGAACCCACAACACCCGTGACAGCTTGTTGCGTACATTACTCGACTCCCAACGCAGGCCTGTGATCCCAATCAGGGGGGTCACGCAGACGAAGGTGCTTTCCAACGGATTTCCCTGTTCATCAATGGGCAGTGTTTTCAATTCAATACCTAATTCCGGAAAGTCTTGTTCTGGTTTGCTGCCAGCCATGGCTCCCAGTTGTCCTTCGATGAGTTGTCCAACCCAACCTTTGTCGCGGCGCAGGTCGCGTGGTATGGGAATATGGTCGGCTTGGCAGAGGCTGGAAAATGACTGCCCGGCTAATTGTTCGGCGCGCAGTAATAGCTCCGCCTCACTCTTGGGGGGCAGGTGCCGCAGCTCTGTGGTCATAGGCCTTCCTCCTTGGTTGAAAACTGCACGATTTCACTGCTAGTGCGGTGAATAAGCAATAGTAAAATCATATACCGATAGGTGTATGATTAAATTGGTTTTTTAAAACTAATTCTCTCTTTTTACCCAAGTTATCCTCAGCGAGGCAGGTTATCCCGTACTATCCGCAACTTGCTGCACAATCTTATCCACAAAAATCTTGAATAACTTTGTTCCAGCCAGAGAATCGCGGGATTAACCGGGATGGCTTGTGAGTTAAAGCAGAAATGTCGGCAGATAAATGATGAGATCTTGGACGGTTTTTGTGGATAACAATTGATTGCTCAAAAAGAGAGCGATCTGTTTTTTACACATGGATCCTCGAGATCCTGAATAAGATCCGGAACAGCCATATAGAGACTATGCTCAGTTTATTTATTTGAAAAATAACAGTTTAAGTTGTTGGTTATATCAAGCTTGTTACTGGGGATTGGAAAAATATGTTCTTCAGTCGTCAGCCTATACAGAGTTATACAGAATGATATCCACAGAAAACGTGGGCAAGCTGTCGGAGAGATGGGCCTCTATTGTTTATAAGTTTGATGACTTGACAAAGTTATCCAGATGTTAGCAAAAATGCGTTGTTTGCTGACAAGCAGGGAATGTGAAAAAATCGCTGTCAGATAAAGATTGAACCTTGCAGGTGCTCGCGTGATTGATGGTGACGGTTTTCGTCCCAATGTAGGAATCGTGATCTGCAATCGTAATGGACAGGTTTTATGGGCCAGACGTTTCGGTCAGCACTCCTGGCAGTTTCCACAAGGTGGCGTGGATGATGGTGAAACACCAGAACAAGCCATGTTTCGGGAGTTGTATGAGGAGATCGGACTCAGACCTGAGGATGTCACCATCCTGGCTACCAGTCGTAACTGGTTGAAATACCGGTTACCCAAGCGCCTGATCCGTTGGGATAGCTCGCCTGTTTGTATCGGGCAGAAGCAGAAGTGGTTTTTACTGCGGTTAGATGAATGCAGAGAATCTGCCATTCAGTTCGGTTGTCATGGTCAGCCGGAGTTTGATGATTGGCGCTGGGTCAGTTATTGGTACCCGGTGCGGCAAGTCGTTTCCTTTAAACGGGAAGTGTATCGACGGGTCATGAAAGAGTTTGCATCCATAGCCATGCCGTTCCTGCCTAAAAAAGAGAATCGGCGTAATACCAAAGGACGATAGGAGGAGAGTCGGTGCTAACGACACTGCGGCAAATCGTAGAGGGAGTGACCCAGGCGCCATCGTTGCATGATGCAATGAACGTTCTGGTGCGTCAGACTCGCTCTGCCATGCAGGTGGATTGTTGCACCGTCTATCTGGCTGAATCCCAGCGCCGCCGTTACCGCCTCGTGGCGACCGATGGTCTGGCGTTGGAAGCTGTGGGCAAGGTGACTCTGCCCTATGATGAGGGGCTTGTGGGTCTGGTCGGGCGACGAGAAGAGTTGCTCAACTTGGCGGATGCGGCTTCTCATCCCAATTTCAAATACCTTCCCGAAGTTGCCGAGGACGATTTCAACTCCTTCCTCGGTGTGCCGATCATGCAGCAGCGCCAGGTTCTGGGTGTCCTGGTGGTTCAGCAGGCGGATTCCCGGCAATTTGACGAGAGCGATGAATCGTTTCTGGTGACCTTGGTGGCGCAGCTGGCGGCTCGCATTCTGCATGCCGAAATGAAAGGGATGTTGCATGCCGATCAGCAATGGCGGCGCAGCCTGAAGGGGGTTGCCGCCTCCTCCGGGGTTGCCATCGCCCGGGCTTGGGTCTGGCGTCCCAAGATGGAGCTGGAGCATGTGGCCCCCAAGCAGAGTGATGACCCTGAATTACAGCTGGAGTTGTTTAACCAAGCGGTACTGCAGGTCCAGCTGGATTTGGATGCCACGGCGTTGCGTTTCCGCGAGTCGGTCAGTCAGGACTCGATGGCCATTTTCGAGATCTATCAGCATCTATTGACCGATCCCGCCTTTATTCAGCAGATTGAGGCCGAGATCGTTCGCGAAAAATGGAGTGCCGCCTCGGCCGTGCGTCGGGTCAGTGAACGGTTTATCCAGCAATTTCAGGCCATGTCTGACAGCTACTTGCGGGAGCGGGCAGTCGATGTCCGCGATGTGGCGCAGCGTCTGCTCAGTCACTTGGCCCATAGCCAAATCGATGAATTTGATTTCGACGAGCCCGTGGTCCTGCTGGCGGAAGAGGTCACGGCCTCCCTGTTGGCGGAAGTGCCTCGCGAGCGCCTGGCGGCCATGATCTCCTTGCGCGGGGCTGTTAATTCCCATGCGGCAATCCTGGCTCGCGCCATGGGAATTCCCGCGGTTATGGGCCTCGAGCTGCCGTTGGCCGGATTAGAGCAACGCTTGCTGGTGGTCGATGGTAACCGTGGCGAGCTGCTGGTCGAACCCACGCAATCGGTACTCGATGAGTATCGTCAGCTGATCCGCCAGGCCAAGGCGATGGATGATCGGCTGGGGGCGGAAAGTCATTTGCCATCGGAGACTCTCGACGGTGCCCGGATCTCGGTGTTACTGAATGCAGGATTGAATCTGGAATCGGAAAGTGCGATGCGGGATATGGCCGACGGGATCGGGCTGTATCGTACCGAGATCCCCTTCATGTTGCATGACAGCTTTCCCTCCGAGCAGGAGCAGACCCTGCGTTACCGGGAAGTGCTGGCCAATTTTTCCGGTCGTCCGGTCTGCATGCGAACCCTGGATATCGGCGGCGACAAGCCGCTGCCCTATTTTCCGATTGTGGAAGACAACCCGTTTCTTGGCTGGCGTGGCATCCGTTTGACGCTGGATCATCCGGAATTATTTCTGGCTCAGCTCAAAGCCATGCTTCGGGCTAGTGAGTCCCACGATAATCTCTCCATCATGCTGCCCATGGTGGGTTCATTATCCGAAGTCCAGGCGGCGCGTCGTTTGCTGGATCAGGCGTGGCTGGAGGTGTCGGAAGAGCTGGGGCGCAAGGGCAGCAGTGTGCGTTATCCGATGCTCGGCGCCATGATCGAGGTGCCATCCATCCTGTATATTTTGCCGGAGCTGGCGCCCTACGTGGACTTCTGGTCAGTGGGAACCAATGATCTGACGCAATATCTGTTGGCGGTTGATCGCAACAACAGCCGGGTGGCTGGGCTGTATGATGCGTTCCATCCAGCTGTGATGCGGGTTTTGCAGCAGATTGTGGGAACTGCCAATGGTCATGGCAAGACGGTCTCCATCTGTGGCGAACTGGCGGGCGATCCGCTGGGGGTACTGATCCTGATGGCGATGGGCTATCGCACCTTCAGTATGAATTTGAACAACATAGCGCGGGTCAAATATCTGATCCGCCGCGTCAAGCTGGCCGATCTGTATCCCTTGCTCGAGATGGGGCTGCATCAGGGAAGTTCGGCGGCGCTCAAGGGATTGTTTACCGGATATCTGGAACAACTCGGCTTGAACGATTTACTGCCGCCGAAGTGAGTTCAACACCACCACGCTAAAACTTTACGTTAGAATACCCGGCTTGGATCCCGCACTGTTCTGAACGATGGTGCGGCTATCTGCCATTTGCTCCGCGCGTGCCGGGGTGACAGAGAGTCCACGGTAAGCAACCGGGTTGGAGAAGAGATCATGAAAAATTATTTGGCATTGATGCAGCAGATCCTGGATCAGGGAACACCCAAAGGGGATCGGACCGGTACTGGCACCCTGTCGTTGTTCGGCCATCAGATGCGTTTCAATCTGCAAGAAGGTTTCCCTCTGGTGACCACCAAGAAATGTCACCTCAAATCCATCGTGCATGAATTGCTGTGGTTTCTGCAGGGTGAAACCAATACCCGTTATCTAAAGGAACACGGTGTCTCGATTTGGGATGAGTGGGCGGATGAGCAGGGTGAGTTGGGTCCTGTGTATGGGTATCAATGGCGCTCCTGGCCCAAAGCCGACGGTGGCCATATCGATCAAATCCAGCGCGTTGTGGACGACTTGAAACAGAATCCGAATTCCCGCCGCATCATTGTTTCGGCCTGGAATGTCGCCGATCTGGATCAGATGGCGCTAGCTCCTTGCCATGCGTTTTTCCAGTTCTACGTGGCGGATGGCAAGTTGTCTTGCCAGCTGTACCAGCGCAGTTGCGATGTGTTTTTAGGGCTGCCGTTCAACATTGCTAGCTATGCCTTGCTGACCCACATGCTGGCGCAACAATGTGATTTACAAGTCGGAGATTTCGTCTGGACCGGTGGTGATGTGCATCTGTACAACAATCATCTGGAACAGGCGCAGTTGCAACTGAGCCGTGAACCTCGCTCCTTGCCGAAGCTGGTGATAAACCGGAAACCGGATTCGATTTTTGATTACCGCTTCGAAGATTTCGAGGTTGTAGATTACGACCCCTATCCGGGCATCAAGGCTCCGGTCGCTATCTAATAAAACGGGCTGCGAAATGCAGCCCGTTTTTTTTGACAGTAACCAACCGTTCTGTGGATGGCCTGAGACTCTTGGATGATCGGACCTTGCTTGCCGGCTTATGGAGGCAATTTAGGGTTATTTTTTCACTATACGGCTCAATGTATCGGCTATCCCGAGTTATTATGCCGTAATAAGCGATTTTTGTATGTTCGGTAACCGGCATAGACTGTCGGTACTTAATCTTCTTCATCTCTAGGTTTGTAGGGTTGGCATCATGACCAATGCAATTAAAAAATTTCTTCATCTGGAGTCGGCCAGCGGGATCATCTTGATCCTGGCTGCACTCTTGGCTCTGCTCCTGGCGAATTCACCATTGGCACACCACTACCAGGCGTTTTTGGATATTGACGTTCAGATCCGCATCGGCGCGCTGGATCTGCATAAGCCGTTGTTGTTGTGGATCAACGATGGCTTGATGGCCATTTTCTTCCTGCTCATTGGTCTCGAAGTGAAGCGGGAGATGATCGATGGTGCACTGTCGAGCCGGGAACAGGCTATCTTCCCGGCGATTGCCGCTATGGGCGGTATGCTGGCTCCGGCACTGATTTATCTGCTCTTCAATCATGGCAACCCGGAAACCCACAGCGGTTGGGCCATTCCGGCGGCGACCGATATTGCCTTTGCGCTGGGGGTGATGGCTCTGCTCGGCAAGCGGGTCCCCACCAGTCTCAAGGTGTTTCTGTTGGCCCTGGCGATCATCGATGATCTGGGGGTTATCCTGATCATTGCATTGTTCTATACCTCGCAGCTGAACTTAGCGGCGTTGGCTATTGCTGCTGTGGCGGTTGGCATTCTGTTTTGGATGAATCGTCGCGGTGTGGATCGCTTGTCCTGGTACCTGCTGGTGGGAACCCTATTGTGGGTTGCGGTGCTGAAATCCGGGGTACATGCCACGCTAGCCGGGGTGATCGTCGGTTTCCTCATTCCAAATCAGGGTCGCCGCTATGTCTCGCCCCTCAAGCATCTAGAGCACAGATTACACCCCTGGTCCTCTTATCTGATCCTACCCTTGTTCGCGTTTGCCAACGCCGGGATCTCGTTGGCGGGTGTCAGTCTGGCGAGTCTGGCCACTCCAGTGCCGCTGGGGATCATGCTCGGGTTGTTTGTGGGTAAACCGCTGGGGATCTCGCTGATCAGCTGGCTGGCGATCAAGACCGGGTTGGCTCGTCTGCCGAAAGGCATCGGCATGCGACACATCTTGGCTGTGAGCGTGTTGTGCGGGATCGGTTTTACCATGTCGATCTTTATCTCCTCGCTGGCGTTCCATGGTGGCGCTGCCGATTACTCGACCCTGTCCCGCCTGGGGATCCTCAGTGGTTCGACCATGGCGGCTGTATTGGGGTACTTTTTCTTGCGGTTATCCCTCTCCTCCGCTGGTTTAGCTAAGGTTCAGGCAGCTCAAGGGTGAATCGTAGTAGGCTGACCCCAGTCGGGGTCAGCCTCATGACGGCACCGGATCGTGAGAAAGAAACACAGGATGTGATGTTGGTCTCTGCTCATCAATGATCGTTTTTTAACCCTCAAAGGCAGCTTATGTCCCATCTGAATTACAACCATCTCTACTACTTCTGGATGACTCAAAAAAAAGGTTCGGTTACTGCGGCAGCCGATGCCCTGTTTCTGACGCCCCAAACCGTAACCGGACAGATCCGCTTATTGGAGCAGCGATTGGGCGGGCGACTGTTCAAGCGCAAGGGGCGCCAGCTGGAAGCCAGCGAACTCGGGCAACTCATCTTCCAGTATGCGGACAAGATGTTTTCGCTCTCTTACGAAATGCTGGATATCGTCAATTATCGCAAAGAGAACCAGTTGCTATTTGATGTTGGCATCGCGGATGCGCTCTCCAAGCGCCTGGCCAGTCGGGTGCTCTTGTCGGCGATCCCCACCGATGGTTCCATCCATCTGCGGTGCTTCGAATCAACCCATGAATTACTCCTCGAGCAGTTGAGCGAGCACAAGCTGGATATGATCCTGTCAGATTGCCCGGTCGATTCGGCCCAGCAGGGCGGACTGTTATCGAAGAAGTTAGGGGAGTGTGGGGTCAGCTTTTTCTGCAAGGCTCCCATGCCAGCGTCACCGTTTCCTGCTTGTCTGAATGAACGCAAACTGTTGATCCCGGGGCGGCGTACCGCCATGGGGCGTCAGCTGACGCGCTGGTTTGAGGAGAAGGGATTGTCGCCGCAGATCCTCGGCGAATTTGATGATGCGGCCTTGATGAAGGCGTTCGGCTTCTTCAACCAGGGGATTTTTGTCGCGCCATCCATCTACCAGAGCGAAATTCTGGAAGGGGAAGAGGTTGAGCTCGTTGGCCAGACTCAGGATCTGAAAGAAGAGTACTATGTGATTTTTGCCGAGCGCATGATCCAGCATCCGGCGGTCAAGATGATCTGTGAAAGTGACTTCTCCTCCTTGTTCAGTGGTGAGGAAGATATCTCACGTTTTAACCCTGCACCCTTGTCGATCTAGCTGCTATGATGCGCCGATGACGAGGTCCGCGCAGGATGGATGCATGCAGATTGAAGAGATGCAAACCCAGGCCAGTAAGGCGGTGGGATTATTAAAGGCCTTGGCCAACGAGAATCGGTTGTTAATTCTGTGTCATCTGCAGGAGCGCGAGCTCTCGGTTGGCGAGATCAATGACTCTTTGGGATTGAGTCAATCAGCACTCTCCCAGCATCTGGCCATTCTGCGTCGAGATGGCCTAGTGACGACGCGCAAAGCTGCACAGACCGTCTTTTATTCGCTCAAGAGTGAGGAAGTCCGGGCTGTGATTTCAGTCCTGCATGGCCTCTATTGTCGCTGATCACCTGTAGCTAGGCCGTTTGGCGTTGAAAAGGGATAAAAAAAAACCGGCGCAAGCCGGTTTCTTTTTTCATCGCATATCGCGTCTTACAGTGCCTTGATTTGGGCAGCCAGACGAGACTTGTGACGAGCAGCCTTATTCTTGCTGATCAGGCCCTTAGTGGCCATACGGTCCAGAATAGGCTGAGCAGCTTCGAAAGCGGCTTGTGCGATAGCCTTGTCACCGGCGGCGATAGCAGCAACTACTTTTTTAACGTAGGTGCGGGTCATAGAGCGACGGCTGGCATTGTGCTTGCGGGCTTTTTCTGCCTGAATCGCGCGCTTCTTAGCAGATTTGATGTTAGCCAAGGTAAAACTCCTAAAACTGTCTTAGCGAGTATGCTGAAAAGGCCGAGAAATATGCCTTCTCAACCTGAGAATGTCAAATGGTTTGTGCAAATAACCACCGCAACCCTGTGACATGTAGCATCCGGGGTGGCAGGTCGTTAAACTGTCGGCCGATTTTAGCAGCTTTCACCGCGCAGTCACGGTTTTTGAGGAGTTATAGTGAGCAAGAAGCTGATCCGCTCCGGATTGTTAGTCTCAGGCGCGACTCTGGCGTCCCGGATCCTCGGTCTGGTACGGGATATTGTCATCGCCAACCTGTTGGGGGCCGGTGCCGCTGCGGATGTGTTTTTCTTTGCCAACCGTATTCCTAACTACCTGCGTCGACTCTTCGCCGATGGGGCCTTCAATCAGGCCTTCGTCCCTGTGATGACCGAATACAAGGCCAAGGGCGACAAACAGGCGGTTCGAGAGCTGCTGGCGGCAACTATGGGTACGCTGGGTGCCATCATCTCGGTGGTCACAGTGCTCGGGGTCCTGGGATCGACGGTACTCTCGGCACTATTTGGCTGGGGCTGGTTTATGGACTGGTGGCAGGGCGGGCCGAACGCCGAGAAGTTCGAGTTGGCCAGCCTGCTGCTGAAGATCACCTTTCCCTATCTGTGGTTTGTGACTTTTACGGCCATGTCCGGGGCTGTGCTCAACACTTTCGGCCGCTTCGGTGTCTCGTCGTTCACGCCGACCTTCTTGAATATTGTGCTGATTATCGTCGCACTCTGGGTTGCGCCGCAGATGGACGAGCCGGAAATCGGTTTGGCCATCGGGATTTTTATTGGCGGCCTGGTGCAGTTGCTATACCAGATCCCTTATCTGATGAAGATGCAGATGCTGGTATGGCCCAAATGGGGTTGGCATCACCCGGGGGTAGTGAAGATCCGCACCCTGATGATTCCGGCCTTGTTTGGTGTCTCGGTCAGCCAGATCAATTTGATGATCAATACGATGCTGGCTTCGTTTCTGGCCACCGGTGCCATCAGCTATCTCTACTACTCCGATCGGCTGCTGGAATTCCCGCTGGGGATGTTCGCGGTGGCGATCAGTACTGTGATCCTGCCCGCGCTCTCCAAAGGCCATGTGGATCAGGATCCGCTGCGCTTTTCGCAAACCATGGATTGGGGGGTGCGCATGGTGCTGTTTCTGGGCTTGCCGGCCATGGGCGGTATCATGGTGTTGCGGGAGCCCATCTTGCGGGTGCTGTTTATGCGGGGTGAGTTCGGCCCCCACGAGGTGATGATGTCTGGTGCCAGTCTGTTGGCATCGACCTCCGGCTTGTTGTCATTGATGCTGGCCCGGGTGCTGGCTCCGGGGTTTCATGCCCGCCAGGATACCAAGACTCCGGTGCGCTACGGCATTCACTCCATGATCGCCAACATGATCTTCAACTTCATCTTCATTTTCCTGACACCGTTGGGCTATGTCGGTCTGGCGTTATCCACCGCTCTGTCGGGAACCGTCAATGCCATCTCGCTGTTTCAGGGGCTCTACCGTCGCCACGTCTATCGGCCGGGGCGGAGCACCCTGTTCTTCATGCTGCGCTTGAGCGCGGCTACGGCAGCCATGTATCTCCTGCTCTGGTGGCTGAGTCCGTCCCTGGAGGTCTGGGTCAAGTGGTCTATGTGGCGCTCGGGACTGGAGCTGTGCAAGCTAGTCGTCGTCGGTGGTCTGTGCTATTTGCTGACGGCAGGCCTGTTGGGGATCCGCCCGCGTGACCTGAAAACGGTCAACGAGGGCTGAAAGCCGGGGCGCTTCGTTATATAATCCGGCGATTTCACCGGCAAGGACAGGACATCAGGCCGCTATGCAGTTGATCCGCGGTATCCACAATTTGCGTCCCGAACATCAGGGATGTGTGCTGACCATCGGCAATTTTGATGGTGTACATCTTGGGCATCAGGCGGTGCTACGCCAGTTGCAAGCCAAGGCGCAAGCGTTGGGATTGCCCGCCTGCGTGATGCTGTTCGAGCCTCAGCCCATGGAGTTGTTTGCCCGTGACGGGGCTCCGGCCCGGCTGACGCGGCTGCGTGACAAGTACATGGCACTCAAGGATCTCGGGTTGACCCGCTTGTTGTGCATCCGTTTTGGCCTCGAATTTGCCAATCTGGAGCCCGAGCTGTTCATTGAGGAGATACTGGTGCGCCGTCTGGGCGTCAAGTATCTGGTGGTGGGTGACGACTTCTGTTTTGGTCGCGGCCGCCGCGGTGATTTTGCCATGTTGCAGCAGGCCGGTGAGCGTTACGGTTTCGAGGTGGTCAGTACCCATAGTTTTTGTGTGGCCGAACAACGTGTCAGCAGTACTAGGGTACGCGAGGCGCTGCGTGATGACCGCCTGGCCGAGGTGCATGCCATGTTGGGTGAGCCCTATACCGTCAGTGGGCGGGTGGCGCACGGCGACAAGTTGGGGCGCACTATCGGTTTTCCGACGGCGAACGTGCACCTCAAACGTCAGGTCGCGCCGGTCAGTGGCGTGTATGCGGTAGAAGTGTTATTTTCCGGCCACACCCATTATGGCGTGGCCAATGTGGGCACCCGTCCCACGGTAAACGGCCGACGGCCACAACTTGAAGTACATATTTTCGATTTTTCGGGCGATCTCTATGGCCGACACATCCGTGTCAGACTGTGCCACAAGCTTCGTGACGAGAAAAAGTTCGACTCTTTTGCCGCCCTGCATGCGCAGATCCGCGAGGATGCTGCCACGGCCCGCCGTTATTTCGGCCTCGCGGCAACCCTTATTGAATCATGATGGAACCCAGGACTGATGAGCGACTATAAACATACCCTGAATTTGCCGGAAACCCCGTTTCCGATGCGTGGCGATCTGGCCAAGCGTGAGCCGGAAATGCTGAAAGCGTGGTATGAGCAGGATCTGTACGGCGTGATCCGTACGGCCAAGAAGGGCAAGAAGTCTTTCATTCTTCATGATGGCCCCCCGTATGCGAATGGCAACATCCATATCGGTCACTCGGTCAACAAGATCCTCAAGGACATCATCATCAAGTCCAAGGGCATGGCGGGTTTTGATTCCCCCTATGTTCCGGGTTGGGATTGCCACGGTCTGCCGATTGAACTGAAGGTTGAAGGGCTGGTGGGCAAGCCGGGTGAGAAGGTCTCGGCCGCCGAATTCCGGGCTGAGTGCCGTACCTATGCCAAGAGCCAGGTCGAAGCCCAGAAAGCGGACTTCGTGCGTCTGGGGGTGTTGGGCGATTGGGACCACCCTTACCTGACCATGGATTTCAACACCGAAGCCAACATCATCCGTTCACTGGGTAAAATCATCCAGAATGGTCATCTGCACAAGGGCTCCAAGCCGGTGCACTGGTGTACCGATTGTGGCTCGGCTCTGGCCGAGGCGGAAGTTGAATATTACGACAAGAGCTCGCCCTCCATTGACGTCCGTTTCAAGGCGTTGAATGAAGAACAAGTGGTGGCGGCTTTTGATTGTGCCGAGGGGCATCCGGGACAAGGTCCTGTGTCCGTCGTGATCTGGACCACCACCCCCTGGACCTTGCCCGCCAACCGCGCCGTGGCACTCCATGCCGAGCTGGACTATGCGCTGGTGCAGGTGGAAGGCGAGCAGCCGGAACGTCTGATCCTGGCAGAAGCCTTGGTCAAGGATGTGATGGATCGTGCCGGGATCAATCAGTACCACAATCTGGGCTACTGTAAGGGTGCCGATCTGGAGCTGTTACGCTTCCAGCATCCCTTCTACAGCTTCGATGTGCCGGTGATCCTGGGTGAGCATGTCACCATCGATTCCGGCACAGGTGCTGTTCATACCGCGCCGGGCCACGGTCAGGAAGACTTTGTGGTCGGTCAAAAATATGGCCTGGAAGTTGCCAATCCTGTGGGTGGCAATGGTGTCTATCTGCCGGATACCGAACGCTTTGCTGGTCAGCACGTGTTCAAGGCCAACGCCTCTGTGGTTGAAGTGCTGAAGGAAACCGGCGCTTTGTTGCATCATCAGGCCATCCAGCACTCCTATCCCCATTGCTGGCGCCACAAGACCCCGATCATCTTTCGTGCCACACCCCAGTGGTTCATCAGCATGGAGCAGGCGGGTCTGCGTCAGAAGGCGTTGTCCGAAATCAAGGGCGTGAAGTGGATCCCCGAGTGGGGTCAGAACCGTATCGAAGCCATGGTCGAGAACCGGCCGGACTGGTGTATCTCCCGGCAACGGACCTGGGGTGTGCCTATCGCCCTGTTCGTGCACAAAGAGACCCAGGCGCTGCATCCTCGTTCCGTTGAGCTGATGGAAGAGGTGGCCAAGCGCGTCGAAGTCTCCGGTATCCAGGCCTGGTGGGATCTGCAGCCGGCCGAACTGCTCGGCGAAGAAGCCGCTCAGTACGACAAGGTACCGGATACCCTGGATGTCTGGTTTGACTCCGGCTCCACCCACTCCTCGGTGGTGGATGTGCGTCCCGAGTTCAACGGCCATGGTGCCGACATGTATCTGGAAGGCTCGGATCAACACCGAGGCTGGTTTATGTCCTCGCTGATGATCGGTGTGGCCATGAAGCATCAGGCTCCCTACAACCAGGTACTGACCCACGGCTTCACCGTGGATGGTCAGGGCCGCAAGATGTCCAAGTCGCTGGGCAACGTGGTGAGCCCGCAAGAGGTGATGAACAAGCTGGGTGCCGATATCCTGCGCTTGTGGGTTGCCTCCACCGATTACACCGGCGAGATGACGGTTTCCGACGAGATCCTCAAGCGCTCCGCCGATGCCTATCGCCGGATCCGCAACACCGCCCGTTTCCTGCTGGCCAACCTCAACGGCTTCGATCCCAAGCAGCATATGGTCGCCGCGGACGAGATGGTGGTGCTGGATCGCTGGGCTGTGGGCTGTGCCCTCAAGGCTCAGGAAGAGATCATCCAGGCGTATGCCGATTATGACTTCCATCTGGTAACCCAGAAGCTGATGCAGTTCTGTTCCGTGGAGATGGGCTCCTTCTATCTGGATATCATCAAGGATCGCCAATACACCGCCAAGGCGGACAGTCTGGCCCGTCGCTCCTGCCAGAGCGCCCTGTATCTCATCGTGGAAGCCATGGTGCGCTGGATGGCGCCGATCATGAGCTTCACCGCCGACGAGATCTGGAAACTGTTGCCGGGCGAGCGTAGCCAGTTCGTGTTCACCGAAGAGTGGTTCGATGGCCTGTTTGGTCTCAATGATGGCGAAGCCATGGATGATGCCTACTGGGCGGATCTGCTGGCAGTACGCAGCGAAGTGAACAAGGCCCTGGAAGCGGCGCGTGCCGACAAGCGTATCGGCAGCTCCCTGCAGGCGGAAGTGACCCTGTTGGCCGAACCGGCGCTGGCCGAGAAGCTGGTGCGTCTGGGTGATGAGTTGCGGTTCGTGCTCATCACCTCGCAAGCCAAGGTGGAGGCCGTAACGGCCGCTCCGGCGGATGCCCAGGCCACTGAGCTCAGCGGTCTGTGGTTGCAGGTTGCTGCTACCGAAGCCGCCAAATGCGAGCGTTGCTGGCACCATGTGGCCGATGTCGGCACCATTGCCGGTCACGAGGGGATCTGTGGTCGTTGTGTGACCAACGTCGAGGGTGACGGCGAAACTCGGGCCTTTGCATGATGATAGCGAGCTGGAAACAAAGTGGACTGCGCTGGTCATGGCTGGCTCTGGTCGTGGTGGTGCTGGATCAGCTGGCCAAGCTGGCGATCCTCGATGGTCTGCCGTACGGCGGACCGGGGATCAATGTGCTGCCGTTTTTCAATATCGTCCATGTCTACAACACGGGCGCGGCGTTCAGCTTCCTGGCGGATCAGCCGGGTTGGCAGCGTTGGTTCTTCGCGCTGTTTGCGCTGGGAGTTTCCGCGGCCATGGCCGTGGGGCTGCGGCGTCAGGCGGCGAATCAGCTCTGGTTGAACCTGGCGTTCGTACTGGTGATTGGTGGGGCGATCGGCAACCTGATCGATCGGCTGGCCTACGGCCATGTGGTCGATTTTCTGCTGTTTTACGGCTATGGCTACTTCTTCCCGGCGTTCAACCTGGCGGACTGTGCCATCACGGTCGGTGCCGTCATGATAGTGCTGGATGGTCTGCGCAAGAAGCCGGCACCGTCGGACGAACAGAAGGCGAGTTAAGATGAAGATCCTGCTTGCGAACCCCCGTGGCTTCTGTGCTGGCGTCGACCGGGCGATCAGTATCGTCGAGAATGCGCTGCAGAAGTTCGGTGCACCCATCTATGTGCGTCACGAGGTGGTGCATAACCGCTACGTGGTGGAATCACTGCGTCAAGCCGGGGCTATCTTTGTCGAGGAGCTCTCCGAGGTGCCGGATGATCACATCGTGATCTTCTCCGCCCATGGTGTCTCCAAGGCGGTGCGCGAAGAGGCCAAGCAGCGCGGGCTGCGGGTGTTTGATGCTACCTGTCCTCTAGTGACCAAGGTGCATATGGAGGTTCATCGCGCCAGCCGCAAGGAGCAGGAGGTGATCATGATAGGTCACGCCGGTCATCCCGAGGTGGAGGGCACCATAGGCCAATACGAGAGCCAGCAGGCGGGTATGTATCTGGTGGAAGATGCAACCGATGTGGCCGCGTTGCAGGTCAAGGATGCCAGCCAGCTGCATTTTGTCACCCAGACTACCTTGAGTGTCGATGAGACCAAAGAGGTGATCGCCGCCCTGCAGAGCCAGTTCCCGGCAATCCAGGGACCGCGTAAGGATGACATCTGCTACGCCACCCAGAATCGTCAGGATGCGGTGCGCGAGCTGGCGGCTCAGGTCGATCTGTTCATCGTGGTCGGGTCACGCAACTCCTCCAACTCCAATCGTCTGCGCGAGCTGGCCGAGCGGCTGGGGACGACCGCTTATCTGGTCGACGAGGCGGCGCAACTGCAAGTTGACTGGTTCTCCGGGGTTGCCTCTGTGGGGGTGACGGCCGGGGCTTCGGCGCCGGAAGTGCTGGTCCAACAGGTGGTCTCCCGGCTGCAAGAGATCGGCGGTGGCCAGATCGAGGAGTTCAGCGGCAAGGAAGAGGATGTGATCTTCGAAGTGCCTCTCGAGCTGCGACTGGATTAATGCTCCACGCATCACCGGAACCCCCGCCCTGCGGGGGTTTTGTTTTTTCATGACTCACTCCGGGCCTTTGCAGCATTTCACACATCCAGAGGATGAAAACAGGTATAAAGGTGCCGAAAGGAGCTGAGACTCCAACCGGTAGGGAATTCACAGCAACAAGCAGGAGCGCGAGAGCAGCATGGGTGAGTTTATTGCAGTAACAGAAATGGATGAAGCCGCCGAGGCGACGCCGTGGCAAGAGCCGCGGCGGGTTAGGGTTGGACGAGGTTGGGGCTGGATTTATGGCGCGTTTGGCCTGTTCAATCGGGGCATGGGGGTCAGTGTCGGCATCTGTCTGTTCAGTCTGGTGCTGTCGATTGCCTCGGGGATCATCCCGGGTGGTAGCCTGTTGTACCAGCTGTTCAGCATGGTATTTGCCGCCGGTCTGATGTCCGTCGCTCACCGGGCCCATACCATGGGTTATATCTCCTTCAACGACTACTTCGAGGGCTTTCGCCAGCAGATGGGGCAACTGGTGCTCACGGCGGTGATTTATTTAGCGCTGATCCTCGGGATGACCATTCTGGTGGTGATTGCCGCCTTTGTGTCCATCGGTATCGAGCAGCTGATGAATTTTGACGAGGTGGTCGAGAGCGATCCGGCCATGGCCCTGCAGCTGTTGCTCTGGGTTCTGGTTGGTATTGCCTTGCTGATCCCGTTGATGATGGCGGCCTTGTTTGCGCCGGCGCTGGTCTTCTTCCATCAGGTTGCCCCTTGGGAGGCTCTGAAGCTGAGTCTGCGTGGCTGCTGGCGCAATTTTTGGCCTCTGACCTGGTGGGGGATTCTGGCAACCCTGCTCTTGCTGCTGGGGGCCATGATGTTGCTGGTGGGTCTGCTGGTGGTGGTACCTGTTACGGGCTACTCCCTCTATGTCGCCTATCGCGATATTTTCCTCCACGACGAGATTTAATGGAGCTTCTGTTGCTTTCATGCCAGTCATGTAAGAAAAATGCAGGCAGGTTCCCTTTCACCAACACGCCGTGAATACATCCGTGTAGGCTCGATGGCGGCATCCCTGCCGCCAACGGTTGGTTCAATGGGAACACTCCCTGCCTTATCTAATCAGCATTACTTTTATTGCTCCTGTCTTTTCGGGAACAAAAGCCCTAATGCGACCCCACTACCATCTGCATTGCTTCTGGAACACTTATGCCGTTTACACCGTTACATATGGGCCCGGCGCTACTGCTCAAGGTTGGTGCCGATCGACGATTCAGCCTGTTCGCCTTTGGTTGTGCCCAGATCCTGATGGATATCGAACCTCTGCTGGGATTGATCCGCCATGCGCCAATTCTTCACGGCCGCACTCACACGCTAGCCTGGGCGTTGCCCATAGGTCTGGGCGCCGCTCTGCTGGCGCGTCTGTTGCGTGGCGTTGTGTTGCGACGCTGGAACCGGGAGGTGAGCCATTACCGGCTGCGCTGGCTCTCGGTGCCGGTTTCATGCTCCTGGGGAATGTTGTTGTGGGGCGGTCTGCTCGGCACCTACAGCCATCTGCTGCTGGATGGGCTGATGCATGGCGATATCCAGCCATTGTGGCCTCTGTATGCGGGAAACCCCTTTTATGGCTGGATCAGCATCGCCACATTGCAGAGTGTCTGCCTGTGGTCGGGAGGGCTGGGCGCTGGGCTCTTGCTGGTGCGATGCTGGTGTCGGCGGTGAGCACTTCTAGAGCGTGATGAACTATTCCAGTATCGGCATACAACAAGACCCCGGCTTTGGGCCGGGGTCTTGGTCTTTACGGGTCAGGAACTCGGGCTGGCTTACAGCGCCTTGATGATTTCCTGCTGCTCTTTTAGCTTGGTCAGCTGCACCTGATAGTCGGCCAGCTTCTCGCGCTCCTTGGCCAGGACCGCTTCCGGCGCCTTGGCGACAAAGCCTTCGTTGCCGAGCTTGCCTTCGATGCGACCGCACTCCTGGGTCAACTTGGCCACTTCCTTCTCCAAGCGGGCCAGTTCGGCTTCCTTGTCGATAAGACCGGCCATGGGGATCAAGAGCTCGGTAGCGCCGATCAGCTTGGTGACGGAGACAGGCGCTGCATCACCGGCTGCCAGCACGGTAATAGACTCCAGCTTGGCCAGAGACTTCAGCGTGCCCTCGTTGGCATTGGCGCGGGCGGCATCCACCGCATCAGCCTTGAGCAGGACTGTGAGCGGTACGCTCGGGGCGACCTTCATCTCGGCACGGATATTCCGGATGCTGATGATAAATTGCTTCACCCACTCCTGGTCCGCCAGTACGGCTTCATCTACCTGGGCGGCATCGAAGGCAGGATAGGCTTGCAGCATCAGGGTATCACCTTCGCTGTAGCCAACACCGGCGAGCGGTGCCACGTTCTTCCAGATCTCCTCGCTGATAAACGGCATCAGCGGGTGTACCAGACGCAGCAGGGTTTCCAGCACGCTCACCAGGGTGTGGCGGGTCGCCTGCTGCTGGGCTGGAGTACCGTGCCAGAGTACCGGCTTGGTCAACTCCAGATACCAGTCGCAGAACTGGTTCCAGATAAACTCATACAGCACACCGGCGACCTGATCGAAGCGGTAGGTGTCCATGGCATGGCGTACATCACGGATGGTCAGCTGCAGTTGGGACTGGATCCAGCGATCCGCCAGACTGTAATCTGCCGCGGCTGCCGGGCTGCAATTTTGATCTTCGGTGTTCATCAGCACATAGCGGCTGGCGTTCCACAGCTTGTTGCAGAAGTTGCGGTAGCCGTCGAGGCGCTTCATGTCCCAGTTGATGTCGCGACCGGTCGAGGCCAGTGCCGCCAGGGTGAAACGCAAGGCGTCGGTACCGTGGGCCTCGATGCCGTCCGGGAACTGTTTCTCGGTGCGCTTGCCAATCTTCTCGGCCAGCTGGGGCTGCATCATGTTGCCGGTGCGCTTCTCCAGCAGTTCGGGCAGGCTGATGCCGTCGATCATATCCAGCGGATCCAGCACGTTGCCCTTGGACTTGGACATCTTCTGCCCCTCTTCGTCCCGGATGAGGCCGGTGACGTAGACGGTCTTGAACGGTACCTGCGGCGAGCCATCTTCATGCTTCATGAAGTGCATGGTCATCATGATCATGCGCGCCACCCAGAAGAAGATGATGTCGAAGCCGGTGACCAGCACATCGGTGGGGTGGAAGGTGCGCAGATCCGGGGTCTGCTCCGGCCAGCCCAGGGTGGAGAAGGTCCACAAGGCTGAGCTGAACCAGGTATCCAGCACGTCCTCGTCCTGACGCAGTTTCACATCTGCACCCAGGCCATACTTGCTGCGCACTTCGGCCTCGTCGCGGGCGACATAAACCTTGCCGGATTCGTCATACCAGGCCGGGATGCGGTGACCCCACCACAGCTGACGGGAAACGCACCAGTCCTGAATGTCACGCATCCAGGAGAAGTACATGTTCTCGTACTGCTTGGGTACGAACTGGATGCGACCGTCTTCGACCGCCTCGATGGCGGGTTTGGCCAGCACGCCGGCGCGCACATACCACTGGTCGGTGAGCATGGGCTCGATGGGCACGCCGCCGCGATCGCCGTAAGGCTGTTGCAGCACATGATCCTTGGTTTCAGCCAGCAGTCCCAGCTCGTCCAGCTTGGCCAGAATGGCCTTACGAGCGGCATAGCGCTCGAGCCCGGCAAACTCGGCAGGTAGCTCGGCCGGATAGGCAGTGCTCGGGTGGCCGCTGGAGTCATAGACTTCGGCCAGCGCACGGACATGGGCATCCAGAGTGAAGATGTTGATCATCGGCAGGGCGTGGCGCTTGCCCACTTCGTTATCGTTGAAGTCGTGAGCCGGGGTGATCTTCACACAACCGGTGCCCTTCGCCATGTCGGCGTGTTCGTCGCCGACGATCGGAATGCGACGGTTCACCAACGGCAGTTCGATAAACTTGCCGATCAGATTCTTGTAGCGCGGATCTTCCGGGTTCACGGCGACGGCGGTGTCACCGAGCATGGTTTCCGGACGGGTGGTGGCGACCACCAGGAAGTGCTCGCCGTCGCGGGTCTGCTGGCCATCGGCCAGCGGGTAGCGCAGCATCCACATGGAGCTTTTGACTTCGCGGTTTTCCACTTCCAGATCGGAGATGGCGGTGTGCAGCTTCGGATCCCAGTTCACCAGACGCTTGCCGCGGTACATCAGATCTTCGTCATACAGACGGACGAAGACTTCCTGCACGGCGCGGGAGAGGCCCGGATCCATGGTGAAGCGCTCGCGATCCCAATCCACCGAGGTACCGAGACGGCGCATCTGGCGGGTGATGGTGCCGCCGGACTCTTCCTTCCACTGCCAAATCTTGTCGATAAAGGCATCACGGCCATAGTCGTGACGGGTCTTGCCCTCTTCGGCGGCGATCTTGCGCTCGACCACCATCTGGGTGGCGATCCCGGCGTGGTCGGTACCGGCTTGCCACAGGGTGTTTTTGCCCAGCATGCGCTGATAGCGGATCAGGGCATCCATGATGGTCTGCTGGAAGGCGTGACCCATATGCAGGCTGCCGGTGACATTCGGCGGCGGTATCATGATGCAGTAGCCATCCTGGCTGGTATCGCCGTGGGGCTTGAAGTAGCCCTGGGATTCCCAGTGCTGATAAAGCGCCTGTTCGATGGCGCTGGGGTTGAAGGTCTTTTCCATGGTTAGTCGGTCTCGGGTCTGTCAGTCGCCTGGACTTGGGCTGCGTTGGGCGCAGGCTGGGTCTGTAGCGTGAAGCCAGCGGCGCGATACTGCTTGTAGCGTTCGCGGGCCAGCTGCTTGAGGGTGTCGTCCGTGGGGACAAAATCTATCACTTCGGCGAAGCGTCCTGCAAATGCCGGTGCCTGACTGCCCAGATTAATCAGCAGTTGGCGGTTGCGGCGCGGCAGGCCGGTGCCAATTTCTACCGGTGCCTGATGGGCGGTGGGCTCTTCGGAGAGACTGTGGGGGACAAAGCTGTCCGGATCCTGTTGCCAGAGCATTTCATCCAGCTGCCAGGCTTGCTGCTGGGTTTCGACACACACAAACAGGCTCTGGCCGCGCCGGTAACGGTCGGTGGCCAACTGGCAGACCAGGGTGAATAGCTCATCCTCGGTCGGCTGGTCGGTGTCGGGTAACAGGTAGAAGGTGGCTGCTTTCATCACATATCAAGGGGATGGCTCCATCCCCTTGTCTCCTTGGCTGGACGGATTATTCGTCCTGATCGACACCGGCACGGCTCAACAGGAACTGGGTCAGCAACGGCACTGGACGTCCGGTGGCTCCCTTGTCCTTGCCGGACTTCCAGGCGGTGCCTGCGATGTCCAGATGGGCCCAGTTGTATTTCTTGGTGAAGCGTGACAAGAAAGCGGCAGCCGTGATGGCACCGGCAGGACGACCGCCAATGTTGGCCATATCGGCAAACGGGCTTTCCAGCTGCTCCTGATACTCATCCCACAGCGGCAGACGCCAGGTCTTGTCACCGGAGAGCTCGGCGGCACCCAGCAACTCGTGGGCCAGCGGATTGTGGTTCGCCAGCAAGCCGGTGGTGTGATGGCCCAGCGCCACGATACAGGCCCCGGTCAGGGTGGCGATATCGATGACGCATTCCGGCTCGAAGCGATCCACATAGGTCAGGGCGTCGCACAGCACCAGACGGCCTTCGGCATCGGTATTGAGCACTTCGATGGTCTGGCCGGACATGGAGGTGAGAATATCGCCGGGGCGATAGGCCTTCCCATCGGGCATGTTCTCGGCACCGGCCAGCACGCCGATGACGTTGATCGGCAGTTGTAGGTCGGCTAGCGCATGCATGGTGCCCAGTACGGAGGCGGCACCGCCCATGTCGTACTTCATCTCGTCCATGCCATCGGCCGGTTTGATAGAGATACCGCCGGAGTCGAAGGTCAGCCCCTTGCCGATGAGCACAATTGGCTTGGCATCCGGATGGCCCTTGTACTCCATGATCGACATCATGGCTTCATTCTCGGAGCCCCGGGCTACGGCCAGGTAGGAGTTCATCCCCAGCTCCGCCATCTGCTGCTCGCCGATCACCTTGGTGGTGATATTCGGGCAGGCATCGGCCAGACGGCGGGCCTGGGAAGCCAGATAGGCGGGGGTGCAGACGTTGGGCGGCATGTTGCCGACATCCCGGCATACCTTGACGCCCTTGGCCACGGCCAGACCGTGCACGATCGCCCGTTCACCGGTTGGCAACTCGCGGCGGGTCGGTACATTGAAGACCAGCTTGCGCAAAGGACGGCGCAGCTCAGCCTTGTTGGTCTTGAATTGATCGAAGCTGTAGAGACCTGCCTGGGTGGTCTCGATGGCCTGACGCACCTTCCAGTAGGTGTCGCGACCCTTGACGTGCAGCTCGGTGAGGAAGCAGACCGCCTCCATGGAGCCGGTTTCGTTCAGGGTGCTGATGGTCTTTTGCATGATCTGCTTGAACTGGCGCTCATCCAGTTCACGCTCCTTGCCACAGCCGACCAGCAAGACGCGCTCGGAGAGCACGCCCGGTACTTGATGCAGCAACAGCATCTGGCCGGGCTTACCCTCCAGATCGCCGCGGCGCAACAGGGCGCTCAGATAGCCATCGCTGATGCGATCCAGCTGCTCGGCGACACTGGAGAGACGACGGGGTTCAAACACGCCGACGACGATGCAGGCACTGCGCTGCTTCTCGGGGCTGCCGCTTTTTACGCTGAACTCCATGGAGACTCCTTGGTCCTAAAGACAAAGTGCGAGGTTTATTCGATAATATGGCATCGAGTCGTGGCCCCGGTGGCCAATAAACGACCGGGTTTACCAGGTAAAATATGCCAAAATGGAATTTTCAGGCCTATTTTTTAGCGATTCGCTCGAAATTACAAGTTTTCCCAGAGGCTAGCGTGATCCTGTCCCGTTACATCTTTAGAGAAACCGTCAAAACCCAGGTCGCCGTACTCGGGATTTTGTTGATGATTTTCCTCAGCCAAAGCTTCATCCGCATCCTGAGTCGCGCTGCCCGTGGCGCGCTTCCGACTCAATTGGTGACGGAAGTGCTGGCACTGAATATTCCGAGCATGGCGCTGTTGATGCTGCCCCTGAGCTTATTTATCGCCATCTTGTTCGCTCACGGTCGTCTGTATGCCGAAAGTGAGATGACGGTGATGCGGGCCGTGGGCATGACGCCGACGAGTACCATGGCAGTGACCCAACTGCTGGCGGTGATCACCATGGGGGTGGCAGCGCTGAATACCATGTGGATCAGCCCCTGGGCCGAGGAGCAGCAATACCGGTTGCTGGATAAGGTCAAAGCCGATCCTGGCCTGTTTGCCCTCGACAGCGGCCGCTTCATGAATCTGGATAACGGCAAGGTGGTGGCCTATATCGATCGCCTCGAAGGCGAGGGGGTCAAGGAGCTCAGCCGCATCTACATTCTGCAGCAGGGCGATGCCAAACAGGCGCCGACCGTGGTGGTCTCGGATACCGGCAATATCCAGCGCGATGGCAATGGTTTGCAATGGCTGACCCTGAACGATGGCAAACGCTACGAAGGGCCCACCGCCAAGGGGGAGTTCAAGATCTCCGAGTTTGCCGAATATCGCAGCTGGATCCAGGATCGGGAAGATGTGGCCGCCAGCAATCGCAAGCTCTCGGCCATGCCGATGCAGGAGTTGCTGGCCAGCGACAACCCGAAAGCGACCGCCGAGTGGCAGTGGCGGGTGGCCCTACCGCTGTCGATCCCCATTCTGACGTTGATCGTGGTGCCCATGGCGGTGGTCAATCCGCGCCAGGGCCGCTACGCCAAGTTGCTACCGGCTATCTTGCTGTACTTGAGTTATTTTCTGCTGCTGTCGGCAGGCAAGGCGGCGCTGGAGCGCAGCTCCCTGCCACCATTCCCTGGTCTGTATAGCGTGCCGCTGTTGTTTGTATTGCTGTTTGCCCTGCCGTTGAACCTGGTGAATACCAGCTGGTACAACCGTCTGCGGCTGGGTATCAAGGGAGGCAAGGCCTGATGTTTGGCATTCTCGATCGTTATGTCGGCCGCAGCGTGCTGATGTCCATCCTGCTGTGTACCCTGGTGCTGGTCGGGCTTTCGGCGCTGATCAAATATGTGGAGCAGATGAAGAGCGTCGGCTCCGGCGGTTACGATGCCATTACCGCCGGTTGGTATGTGCTCTATTCCATTCCCAAGGAGCTGGTGCTGTTCTTCCCCATCGGCGCCCTGCTCGGCGGTGTGATAGGGCTCGGCCAGCTGGCCTCCAGCTCCGAGCTGGTGGTGCTGCAATCGGTGGGGCGCTCCCGCTTCAATATCGTCATGGCGGTGCTGAAAACCGTGCTGCCGGTGATGATCCTCATCATGCTGGTGGGCGAGTATCTGGCCCCCATCACCGAGCGCCGCGCCGATGACCTCAAGAGCATGGCGGTCTCCGGTGGCCAGATGACGGTCTCCTCGGCCGGGGTCTGGATCCGCGAGCAACAGGACTTTATCAACATCGCCGCCGTGCTGCGCGATGGCACCCTGCAGGGCATTACCCGCTACCGTTTCGGCTCCGGCCCTGAGCTGCTGGAAACCGCCCAGGCCGAGCGCGGCCATTATCAGGATGGGCAATGGCAGATGGAGCAGGTGCACCGCACCTTCTTCACCGACAAACAAAAAGTGGGCAGTGAAGTGGTGGCGGCTGAGTCCTGGCAGATGGGCCTGACCCCGGACAAGCTGGAGGTGGTGGCGATAGCCCCCGATGAGCTGTCGGCTTCCGGTCTGTATGACTACATTCGCTACATGAAGCAGAGCGGGCAGAAGGTGGAGCGCTACCAGCTGGAACTCTGGCGCAAGGCGCTGGCCCCGCTGGCGGTGATCGCCATGATGCTGTTGGCCGCCAGTACCGTATTTGGTCCGCTGCGCTCTGTGCCCATGGGCGCACGCATCATCACCGGGGTAATCCTGGGGTTCGCCTTTTATGTGGCCAATCAGGTATTTGGCCCCATGAGCTTGGTCTATAACGTGCCCCCGGCACTGGGTGCCTCGGCCCCCAGCCTGTTGTTTATGGGCGTCGCCTTCTACCTGCTGAAACGCCGCAGCTAGGGCTGGCGGCAGGCCGAGGGCTATCTACACAGATGGCCCTGGGATTGTGGAAGGTGTGGCGAGGGTGTTCAATATTCTGTGTCAGCCGATCATAGGTCAATATGATCATCCAATCTGCCGGGGAAATGGATCGATAGCTGCGACAGCGTCAGATTCCAGTTCTGGATGGGGAGCGTCCAGCGTTCTGATGCCTGCAACATACCGGCGTATAACAGCTTGAGCAAACTGTTTTCATTGGCGAAACCGCCTTTGGTTTTCGTCAGTTTGCGGAACTGCCGGTGTACCGCCTCGACCGCATTGGTCGTGTAGATGGCGGTCCTGACGTACTCCGGGTATTTAAAATAGGCCGACAGCGTCTGCCATTTATTGCGCCAGGATTTAATGACGACCGGGTATTTCTCGCCCCACTTGGCCTCCAACTCATCCAGCGCCGATTCAGCCGCACTCAGGGTAGCCGCTTTGTACACGCACTTCAGATCAACCATAAAGGCTTTCTGGTTCTTGCTGGCAACATATTTCAATGAGTTGCGGATCTGGTGAATGACGCAGTGCTGAACTTCCGTTCGAGGGTAGATACTTGCAATGGCCTCAGGGAAGCCCTTCAAGCCATCAACGCAGGCAATCAGTATGTCTTTGATACCCCGGTTATGCAGATCGGTCAGCACGCTTAACCAGTGGTGGGCCCCTTCATTCTCTGACAGATAAAGGCCGAGCAGCTCTTTTTTTACCTTCGACATTCAGGCCCAAAATGGTGTAAACGGCCTTGGTGATATAGCGGCCATTTTCCTTGATCTTGTAGTGAATGGCATCGAGCCACATCACCGGATAAATCGCATCCAGCTCACGATCACGCCAGGCTTGTAACTCAGGCAGCAGCTTGTCAGTCACGGCATTGAGCGTACCGTTGGACAGATGGATGCCGTACAACTCTTCGATATGCGCCCGGATATCCTGGTAACTGGTTCCAAGCGCAAACAGGGCGATGATTTTGCGCTCCAGCTCATCCGTTAACTGGGTCTGGTGTTTTTTGACGATTTGCGGCTCAAAGGTACCGGCCCGATCACGGGGCGTATTGAGTTCAAAGCGTCCGGCGATGCTTTTGATGGTCTTGGATGTTGAGCCGTTTTTGCGATTGGCCGTTTCATCTTGGGCGAGATGCTGCTCAAGTTCAGCCTGCATGGCCGCTTCGGTCAATTGCTTGATGAGCGGCGTAAGAATACCGTCTTTGCCAGTGAGATCTTTACCGTCACGCAAGGCCTGCAACGCGGCTTCGATATCGAACGATGGTTTGGTCATGTGTCATCTCTTTTCCTGATTACCACCATGATTCAGCCCTTCAGGACTACACTTAAAGGGTTCTGTTCTGGAGGGTTAAATCATGGCCAGAAACAAGGTTCAATTTCAAAAAAGCATGAGCATTTATACCTTTATTCAGCGTTATGGCGATGAAGCGCAGTGTCAGCAGCGACTTTTTGACATTCGCTGGCCACAAGGATTCCAGTGCCCAAACTGCGGACATACCCAT
>NZ_BAAGVN010000011.1:0-3145 GCF_054780855.1 Pseudaeromonas pectinilytica | reverse complement strand
CGTAGCATGCCGCTGTTGGCGGAGTTCAAAACCTGGCTGGACAATAACGTCGGCAAGGTGATGAAAGGCTCGCTGACGAGAAAAGCGATGGAATACACGCTGGGGCAGTGGCCCTATCTGGTCGGCTACTGCGAGCGGGGTGATCTACACATCAGCAATGTGTTGGCGGAGAACGCGATCCGCCCGTTCGCCGTGGGGCGCAAGGCCTGGTTGTTCGCCGACAGCGCGCAAGGCGCCAAGGCCAGCGCGACCTGCTACTCGTTGCTGGAGACAGCCAAAGCAAATGACCTGGAGCCATCAGCGTATATCAACTATGTGCTGGCGCAGATCGGCGATGCCGATAGCCTGGAAAAACTCGAAGCCCTGCTACNCCTGGAACGTCCCGCTGGAGCCCATTGCAAAAAAAGTGGCGCAATACAACGAAGGCAAGTAGGTCGATTTAGCGGCGCTTACAAAATAACAAAAAGCTGTGAGCGCTATATAGCAAATAAAACCTAACAAATTAATCAACTGACGCATTACGGCTGTCGCGGTTTTGCTAAAACAAAAAGCGGCAAAAAGGTACCAACCTACACACCAGTTCTTAAGGCTTTATAAGCAACAAGGAGATATAGCGCCAGATGAGACACTTCGTGAAACAGTTTGTTCTAGGTAAAACGGCAATATTACCGATTAATGCATCACAATTTAACCAACTGCAACAATCACAACGCTCAATGGTAGCAGCAAAAGCGATCGAAGAAAAATATGACCTAATTATTTCAAATTATTTGGAATTTGAAAAAGAACTTTTGCTTCAAACTACTGAGCATGTAGTACTTAACAAAGAGTCATATGATGACTTCTATCAAATAAAGACAATTATAAATCGTAGGATCGTTAACCTATTAACTTCGACGAAGCTTTATTATGACCAGATGCAAAGACAAGTGCGCTTATGTGATCTTAATAATGATGATTTTTCAACCACCGTTTTGAGTTATTTCAGTCGTGAATATGACAGTCACTTTGAGTATAGGTTTATGGAGAACATAAGAAATTACGTTCAACATTGTGGCTTAGCGATACATTCATTTTCACTACCCATGAATTGGGAGGGAGAAGGTGATTCTCGATTAATGAAAAACGGCATAAAAATTTACTCAACTCGAGAGGAGTTAGGACAAGACCCTAAGTTTTCTAGAAGACCTGTCTTTGCTGAGTGCGCCGATAAAATAAACTTAACAAAATCCATTCGCAAATACATTGAGAAATTAAGCTCAATTCATGATGAAATAAGAACTCTGATCGAATGGAATTTAAAAGAGTCACGAAACTGCATTGAGAACATCATTTCACAATATAAGGCTATAAATGACAACGATGCATTAGGAATTTATGCTTATAGTGTTGATTCAGACGACCCGCTAGGTCATGTTACAACCAAAATTCCACTTCTGCTTGATTGGGATAATGTCAGATTGAATTTAATCAAAAAAAACAAGAAGCTAACGAATAATAGCAAACGCTATATTAGTGGAAATTGTTTATAACAATTCGTTTAATGGCGGACAAAAAAGATTGGATCTTGCTCATGCCTCGCAAAATTTAGCCAAACATTTTTTGCCACTTAGCTTAGCGTTATAAAATCTTGCGACCAAGGAGGAATTAATAATTGTGTCGAGGTAAAAAACATTGCGATGTATTAGGGCTGGATCCAAAAAAATGGAACCAATATAGCCCACTCCCCCAACTTGAGTGGTTTGAAGAAGAACTTACGAAATTTATTGAAGCTGTAGATTTATTTATGAATGGTCAAAAAGATTCATCCATTGATAAATTACTTTCCATTAGGAACAATGAACTAAAAGAGTGGTCTATCGAGCATGGCCAAATGTCCGGCATGCATCGTATGAATCACCTACAAAAAGATCAGCCTATAGCTATTGATAGCTCATTAAGAGATCCTCTGCGAAGTCCAAAAAAATTCGAAAAAATAGTTTTTGAGCGTGATGGCTATAGGTGTAGGTATTGCGGCGTAAAACTAATTTCGAACCAATTTTTTTCTAAATTCATTAAATCACTTGATAGTAACCTTTTTAAAAAAGGTCCGACCAACCTTGATACACATGGCATTATTCATATTTTTAACCCTGTTGCAGATCATGTAATGCCTTGGAATCTAGGAGGGAAAACAAAGCCTGAGAATTTGGTTTCATCATGTGGCCCATGCAATTATGGGAAAGCAGGTTATACAATCGATCAAATTGGCATACATGATCCATTATCGAGAGAACCGATTGTAGATAGCTGGGATGGTTTATCTTCTTATTTGCTCAAATTAAAAGATTTATAACAAATAGAACCGTAGGCGCATATATGGAATCCATTCCTCTACATAGCAGGTCCAACATGATCAAACAACAAATCGGTAATATCGCTTTGGTCGTTGCGAATTATGACGATGCTATTGCTTTCTATACCCAAAAGTTACAGTTTAATTTGGTGGAAGATAGCGACTTGGGGGGTGGTAAGCGTTGGGTTCTGGTGTCACCACCCAACTCGAATGGCACGAACTTGCTGCTGGCTCAGGCGAGTAACGACGAGCAAGCGGCCTGTATTGGCAATCAAACCGGTGGCCGCGTGTTCTTATTTTTGCAAACCAATGACTTTTGGCGGGATTATCAGCTGATGAAGGCGAATGGCGTGGTCTTCAACGAGGAGCCGAGAGAGGAAGCATACGGAACTGTCGTGGTATTCCAGGATCTTTATGGCAACAAATGGGACTTGCTGCAGCTCAATAAGAATCGGCTACAACAGGCGCCGAATAAATAGATCAAGCGAATCTGAAATAACCTGCGTTAATCCCCATCCAACAATAACCAATATTCACATCTCGCCATTGGCTGGTAAAGACGGCGGTTGCTCATGCCGGTGACTCCGAAACTCGAAGCCGTCTGTCGGGCCGGGCGTAGGGGTGGCCGGAGCCGGTGCGCGGTCAGGATGACCGCAAAAGGGAGCGTCACGCCAGGGATGGCGTGTGGCTCCCGGCCGGTGGAGGCACCCCGCAGCTCGGGGCCTTCCCGAGGCGTTGTTGCTCAAATCAGGGAACTATCCCGCAGTTTGGTGATCTGATCTCTTAGGTTCACCACCGGGAGCGCCAGAT